>JALYHX010000368.1 GCA_030776305.1 Myxococcota bacterium | reverse complement strand
CGTCTTCGGGCGCGCCGGCATCGAATCCGCCTATCGGACCGGTCGGGGCACGATCATCATGCGAGCGCGCATGAATGTCGAGCGCTCCCCGGGACGCGGGGAGAAGGAGCAGATCGTCGTCACCGAGTTCCCGTACCAGGTCAACAAAGCGCGCGTCGCGGCCCGCATCTCCGAACTCGTGCGCGACAAGAAGATGGAGGGGGTCGGCGAGGTTCGCGATGAAAGCGACCGCGACGGAATCCGCCTCGTCATCGAGTTGAAAAAGGACGTCATCCCCCAGGTCGTCATCAATCAGCTGTACCGGCAGACGGATCTCCAGTCCTCCTTCGGCGTCATCAACCTGGCAATCCTCCAGGGGAGACCGGCGGTGCTCAACCTGAAGGAGACGCTCGAAGCGTTCATCGCGCATCGACGCGACGTCGTCACGCGACGCACGCGCTTCGAGCTGCGACAAGCCGAAGGGCAGCGCGAGATCATCGAAGGATTGGGCGTTGCCGTCACGGAGCTCGATCTGGTCGTCAGAACGATTCGCGACTCGACGGACGCGGACGCCGCGCGCGTGGCGCTGATGGCGCTCCCGCTCTCGGGCCTCGAGGCCTTCGTACGTCGCGCCGGCAGACCGCAGAGCGAGATCGACGAGGCGAAGAAGAAGCAACCGTACGGTCTATCGGAACGACAGGCCAAGGCGATCTTGGAAATGCGCCTCTCGCGCTTGACCGGTCTCGAGCAGGAAAAGCTGGCGACCAACTACTCGGAGCTGTGTGAAGCCATCTCTCGGCATCGAGCGGTCCTCGCGAGCCCCCGGCTGCTCGACGACGTCATCGTCATGGAACTCGAAGAGATACGGACGAAATATGCCGACAAGCGGCGCACGGAGATCGTCGACGACGACGCCGAGATCCAAGACGAAGATCTGATCCAAGAAGAGGACATGATCGTCACGATCTCACACGCCGGGTACATCAAACGAACGAGCCCGAAAGACTACCGCGCCCAAAAACGGGGCGGCAAAGGGCGCATCGGCGCCGGCGTGACCGGGGGACGAGCATCGATTCCTCCTGGCAACGGAAACGAGACGCGTGACGAAGATTGGATCACGCAGCTCTTCGTGGCCTCGACCCACGCGTATGTCTTCTTCTTCAGCGACAAGGGTAAAGTGTACGTCAAGAAGGTCTACGAGATCCCGCAGGCCGGGCGCACGAGCAAGGGTCGTGCGATCGTGAATTTCATCGGAATGGAGCCTGGTGAGAAGGTGCAAGCCATCGCGCTCGTCCCGAAGATCGAAAAAGGAAAGTTCGTCGTCACGCTGACCAAGAACGGGCAAATCAAAAAGACCGAGGTCGACGAGTACGAGAACTTCCGCGAGAAAGGGATCATCGGCGTGAAGGTCGACGACGGTGATCTACTCTTGAACGCCGCGCTCACCGACGGAACTCGCGACATACTGATCGCCACCAAGGGTGGCCAGTCGATCCGCTTCCCCGAAGAGCAGGTGCGGCCCATGGGCCGCTCGACACACGGCGTGAAGGCAATCGACCTCGGTGAGAGTGAAGAAGTCGTCGGACTCCTGGTCAGCGACCCAGCGTTGACGCATGTCCTTGCGGTGTGCGGAAACGGCTATGGCAAGCGGACGAGCATGGAGGAATTTCGCAAGCAGAACCGCGGTGGTAAGGGGATCATCTTGATCGACGCGAGCGAGCGCAATGGTCCCGTCGTCGGAGTGAAGCTGGTCTCGGACGGCGACGAAGTGATGCTCATCACGGATCGCGGGCAAACCATCCGCACGCGCGTCGACGAGATTCGCGAGACCGGCCGCAACGCGCAAGGGGTGAAGCTCATGACGCTCGGCGAAGGAGAGCGCATCGTCGCGGTCGAGCGCCTCGCCGAAAGCGTGGATGGCGACGAAGGCCCAGGGGGCGACAGCGTGCCCCCCTCCACGAACGGCGGGAGCTTGCCACCGCCGAGCGACTTGAATTGATGCCGGCTCGCCGCGAAACAGCTCCGTGAATCCGAGGATCCTCGCCAAGGAGCGTCGAGCGCGCCGGAAGGTTGCCCCCTCCGTCGCACCGAAGACCCTCGCGCGCTTGTCGGCGCAGCATCCGACCGCCCACTGCGAGCTCAACCACGGCACACCCTTCGAGCTTCTCGTCGCGGTCGTGCTCAGCGCGCAGACGACCGATGTGGGCGTGAACAAAGCAACGGGGAAACTCTTCGCGCGCTATCCAGACGCGCGCGCGCTGGCCGCGGCCGAACCGAAGGAAGTGGAGCCATATGTCGCCAGTCTGGGGTTCTTTCGTATGAAATCCAAGGCCATCGTCGGCCTGGCTCGCGCCCTCGTGGGAGATCATGCCGGTGAGGTGCCTCGATCGATGCGGGACCTCGTGGAGCTGCCCGGCGTCGGCCGCAAGACTGCGAACGTCGTCCTCGGGGTGATCTGGAACGCGCCCGAGGGGGTCGTCGTCGACACACACGTCATGCGCGTGGGCCAGCGCCTCGGGTGGACGAAGAACGTCGACGCCGGGAGAATCGAGCGCGACTTGTGCGCAATTCTGCCACGAGACGAGTGGGATCACGCGAGCCACGTGCTCATCTTCCACGGGCGTCGCTGCTGCTACGCGCGAAAGCCTGACTGCGGTGGCTGCATCGTGAACGACGTCTGTCCCTCAGCGTTCGATGCGGAAGACGTGGGAAGGAAAGCCACGAGGCGGCGCGTGGAACAGACGGACGCAAAGAAGGCCACGAACAGGAAGAAGTGACCGGACGACGCGCAGGAACAAATCCGATCTTCTGATCTTCTGGTCTTCCTGTTCCAATCCTCTTCATGCCCCCCGCGCCCCCCCCTGTTCCGATCACCGGCGATGCCATCGTCCTCGTCAACGAGCTCGTCCGCCTCGCGGTCGCGCAGCGGGCGAGCGACATCCACCTCGAGCCGAAGCACGATATGTTGCACGTACGGATGCGCGTCGACGGCGCGCTCGTGGACGTGCAGCCCATCGCGCTGGTCGTCGCTCCGAACGTCATTTCGCGGGTGAAGGTCCTCGCGAAGATGGACATCGCCGAGAGGCGGATGCCGCAAGACGGACAGATCGCCGTCGAGCTCGAGGGGGGCAAACGCGTACATCTTCGGGCTTCCACTTTTCCGTCATCCCAAGGCGAGAAAATCGTCCTACGAATCCTGTCGAGCCAGCAAATCATTCCGTTCATCGACCTCGGGCTCGAGAACTACGCGCAAGCGACGCTCCGAGACGTCCTCGGGCGGCCGCAAGGATTCGTGGTCACCAGCGGCCCCACGGGCGCGGGCAAGACGTCGACGCTCTATGCGCTGATGCAACTCATCGACCCGCACGCGGTCAATGTCGTCACACTGGAAGATCCGATCGAAGTAGAACTCTATGGGTTGACGCAAGGTCAAGTGAACGTCCGCGCTGGGTTCACCTTTGCGACCGGGCTGCGTGCGATTCTTCGGCAGGATCCGGACATCATTCTCGTAGGCGAGATGCGCGACGCCGAGACCGCCGGCATCGCCATGCAGGCGGCGCTGACCGGGCACCTGGTCCTCTCGACCCTCCACACGTCGGACACGGTCGAGACGATCGTGCGGCTCGTCGATCTCGGCGTGGAGCCGTGGATCGTGGCCAACGCGCTCTCCGCGGTGCTCGCACAGCGCCTCGTACGGGTTGCATGCCCGCACTGCAGGCGCCCAGCAAAGCTGGAGCGCGACCTTTGGGACGGCGACGATCTGCTGTTGCCCGCCGGTAGCGACGTCATGCGGCCCTCGGGCTGCGACCGGTGCATGCGCACTGGCTACCGCGGGCGGATCGGTATCTTCGAAGTTGTCGAGTTCGATGACGATCTGCGCGATCTCGTCAAGGCGAAGGCCCCCGCCCGCGCGTACCGCGAGATCTATCTCCGTCGAAAAATTCCCAGCTTGCGGCGCGCCGGCTTCCAGAAAATTGTGGCAGGCGTAACCACCGTAGACGAGGTGTTGCGGGTGACGTGACGAATTTCTCCTCTTCGCGTTGACGTCCCCACTCGATGGAGCGATTTCGATGGAGCGATGCGTATTGCCGTCATGATGATGGGTTCGGCGTTGGTCGCTGCGTGCGGCGCTGGTGGTCACGATGCGCCACCTGCCGAATCGCCGGCGCCCGCCGCCGCCCCGTCCTCGTCCGCCGACGATCCCAACCGCCGCCTCACGAAGAGCGAGTGCGAATCGCTCGCGGAGACGATCGTCGATGCATGCAACAACCGCGGCAACGATCGCTCGAGTGAGGCGGATGGCTGGTGCAGCGACATGGTGAGGAACAACACGGCCGACCGCCCGTGGATCGTGAACGACTGTCTGCCGCACTTCAGGTACATGGATTACTTCTGTTTTCGATCGGGGAATGCCCACGCAATGATGGTCTGCGACAGGACGGTGGATCGCACCCGCTGAAGGTCCGTGGCGATGTTCGACGGGCCGAATCAGCGAGCCGCGATGCGATTCGCGAACTGATCCACCAGCCGCTCCGTCGCTGTGTACGGGTCGATCAAATGCGCGTCGACGTCCCGCACGACCGCATCGATGATGTCGGCGAGTTCGTCCAGCGCCGCGTCGATCAGTGCCTCGCGGAGCGCGTCGCGCACCTCCTCGGCCAACCGCGCCCGACGCCTAGCGCGCCCCGCCTCGCTACCGGTCTCCCATGCGCGGTGGGTGTCGAGTGCCGCAACGAGATCCGCGATTCCCTCACCGCGCGTCGCCATGCATTTCACGATGGGTGGCGTCCATCGCTCGCGGTCCGCCGCACTGGCAGCGGCACTTGCGAGTCCGGTCCACTCGGCGGCGTGTGAACGACCTCGTGGCAGCGCAGCCACCGTCGCGTGTCCCAGCGCGATCATGAGCTCGAGATCGCGCACCGTCCCGTCCGCGCCCTCCCGGTCGGCCTTGTTGACCGCGAATACATCTGCACACTCGAGGAGTCCGGCCTTGGTTGCCTGAACCTCGTCGCCCATCCCAGGCGCCATGACGACGAGCGTCGTATGTGCCGTTCGCGTGACCTCGAGCTCGTCTTGACCAACGCCGACGGTCTCCACGAGCACGACGTCGTGGCCACTTGCATCGAGGACGCGCACGACGTCGCGCGCACTGCGCGACAATCCCCCCAAGTGACCGCGAGTTGCAAGCGAGCGGATGAACACTCCGTCATCGGTTGCATGGCGGGACATGCGGACGCGATCCCCGAGGATCGCCCCGCCGGTGTATGGGCTGGTTGGATCGACCGCGACGACGCCTACACGCAAGCTTCGAGCGCGGTACGCTGCGATGAGTCGATCGCACAATGTCGATTTGCCTGCGCCGGGGCTCCCTGTAACCCCGAGGATCCAGGCGCGGCCGGTGCGCGGCCACAGGGCCTTCAGGAGCTCGACGCGCGCCGGCGCGCGATCGTCGATGAGACGCATCGCGCGCGCGACCGCGCGGGTCTCGTTCGCGGTGACACGCCGCACAAGCTCCGAGACCGGGGTCGCCGCGGAAAGGTCGGTGGACCGTGAGGGAGAATTCGGCACCATCCCGACTGCGCTAGTCCGTCACGGTACCAAGAGAAGTTTGTTCTGCACGGCGACGCGATCGACGGGACCATTTGCCGACAGCGCCTTGGCGTA
>JALYHX010000367.1 GCA_030776305.1 Myxococcota bacterium | reverse complement strand
CCTCGACGAAGTGAAGGACGTGCTCGACGCCGGCTTCTCGCGGCACTTGGCCAAGCCGACGGATCCCGCAGCGCTCGCCGGCGCGATTTCGGAGCTCACCCGCACGCGGGTCGCGGCGTCCCACCCCTGAGCCCTGCCCGAGAACTGCTGAAAGGCGTAGCCACGGACAGGAACGTCACCCTGGCGGAGCGGACTGCACGGTTAGGGCGGTACGCGACATGCTTGGTTCCCGGCGCCGGTCGGCGATGAACTTCCCGGAAAAATCCAGCGCCATCGTTAAGCATGAGCATAGTGCCGGAGGCCTCTGCCGTCGCCTCCTTTATGCCGCCACGCTCGCAGTCTCATCCGCGGGGATTCAGCGCCGTCACTGCCGAACCATCGCAGCATGAGATACCCGCGTTCCGCAGCACTCTTCGATCGCGCGCAGCGGAGCATTCCCGGTGGGCATCACCTCTCGGGGCGGCCGCTGCTCGATCCGAACCGCTCCCCGCTCTACTTCGACCGTGCGAAGGGATGCCGCCTTTGGGACGTCGATGGTCATGAGTACATCGACTACCTCATGGCCTATGGCGCGTTCGTCCTGGGCTACGGAGAGGAATCGGTCGATAGGGCAGCGTTCGCCCAGACGGCGCGGGGCCACCTCGTCTCCCTGAATCATCCGCTGCATGTCGAGTTCATCGAGACGCTCCTCGAGCGCTTCCCGTTCGCGGAGATGGGAGCGTTCTTCAAGACGGGATCCGAAGCAACGACGGCAGCCGTTCGCATCGCGCGGCGGGCGACGGGACGACGAAAAATCATCCGATGCGGTTACCACGGATGGCACGACTGGTGCGTTCCAGCCGAGGACTTCGTTCCTGCCGGGCTGACGTCGCAGGTGCTCGAGTGTCGACCCAGCGATCCTGTCAGCATGGCTGCTCTCTTTGCAGAGAATCCGGGCGAAATCGCCGCGGTGATCTTGGCCCCAGAAATGGTGCCCGAGGCGCAGGCAGCGGTCATCGTTCGCCTTCTGGATCTCGCGCGACACCATGGATCGGTTTTCATTCTGGACGAGATAAAGACCGCCTTTCGAACCCCGCCCGGATCGATCCACCAAAGGATCGGGATCCAGCCGGATATCCTGACGGTGAGCAAGGCCCTCGGCAATGGTTGGCCCGTCGCGGCCACGCTCGGGACGCGCGCGGTAATGGAGAACGCCCGCGGAATGCACTTGTCGGCGACGTATCACGGGGATACGGCAGCCATGGCCGCCGCGCTCAAGACGCTCGAGCTCCTCGACGAGCAAGACGTCGCCGAACACTTGTGGCGCATGGGGGAGAGACTGCTTTCCGGCCTCAAGGAGCGCGCGCAGCGCCATCGGCTGCCTGTCGCCGTCTATGGTGAGCCGCTTCCGCCCATGCCTTTCATGCGTTTCGATCACGAGGTCGCGACGACGAACGATGCCATGCAAGCGACGTTCTACGAGGAGGTATTTCGCCGCGGCGTGTTGCTTCATCCCCGTCACCTCTGGTTCGTCAGCGCGGCGCATGGTGAAGAGGACATCGACCGAACGCTCGACGCCTGTGACGGCGCGTTCGAGAGAGTGCGCAAGCAGCAAGGCGACGGCTAGGCCCCGCAATCGCAATCGCCGTGGGCGATGGTTGCATCTCCACCGCGAACGTTCGTCAGGTGCCGCTGCGCAACCGGCGGATGAGATCGCGATGCGATGCGGCGCGTTCGGTGGGTTGGATGATGGGCGTCGGCACGTCGCCGACAGTCCGCACGTGGCGGTCCTCGGCAAATCGGACCAGCGCGTCGTCCAGTGAGGGCATCAACTTCGCGCGACGGCTCGCGAGCGCGCTGTACTCGGGTCTCGGCGCGGCATATCCCAGCTCTGCGGCAGTGCAAGCCACCAGCGAGCCGGGGGTGATACCGCATGCATCGGCCGCTCGGGCGGCGAGATCCGCGTACGTAACGGCGCCGCGGTTCGCCAGGTGCCAGATGCCCCGCTCGCCATCCACGAGCAGATCGATCGTGACGTGCACGAGATCGGACAGGTAGGTTGGTGACACGACGAGATCGCAGGGAGCCTGAAATGACAGCCTCCTTTCGAAGGCCGCGATGGCACGCTGCACGAAGCTTCGCTTTTCGTCGCAGCCGTAGAGTGCGCCCGTTCGAATCACCAAGGCTGCGGGGTGAAGATCCAAAACGATGCGCTCCGCATCGGCTTTCGAACGGCCATAAATCCCGAGCGGCGCAGGGGCGTCCGTCTCCACGTAGGGCCGTCTCAGGGTCCCGTCGAATACGAGATCCGACGAGAAGGTCGCCAGCGCGATACCCCGCGCTCGACACGCCGCCGCGAGGGTCTGCGGGCCGGTCGTGTTCTCTCGACGACACCGGACTGGATCGCGCTGGGCTTCGTCGACGCGCTCGTAACCGGCGGCGTTGATCACAGCCCAGGGCTCGAGTTGCTCGAACTCCCGGGCGATAGCCTCTGAATTGGCGATGTCCATTCGATGCCGCGTCAGGGCAACATGTGCGAGGCCGCGCTCTTCACATGCGCGCACGAGAGCGCGTCCAAGCGTCCCGTCGGCTCCGGCGATGAGAACCTGCTTCGCGCCCGGTACGGCCAAGGCGGCCTGGCGCTTGCCGACGTCGGGATAGATGAATCGGCGTTCCGACCGCCACCAACCCTCTCCGGCCAGCACGGGATGAGACCCTTCACCCGTGGCGACGAGCTCTCGCGCCAGCGAGACGATTGCAGTGGGCCTTGGCTCGGTGGCGCGTACGTCGAAAGCGCCCGGTTCGTACTGACCGTCGTCCCGGACCAGGAGGCTATTCCAATCCGTCGCCCCCAACGCAGACCATAGGGTCACCGCCCGTACGTCCACCCCCCGGCCTTGCGCTTGCCCGGCACCCGACCATGCGTCGCGAAGCCAGCGCAGCTGCTCCTCGCGCGCGCAGGCGAGATGCACTTCCGTCACCGCAAGGGGCTGCCTGTAGCGACGCCACGCTTCCTCGAGACGAGCCAGGTGGCCCACGATGCGCTGTCCGCGCACGCGTACCGCCTCGACGTCCGCATAGGCCTCCCTGCGGTTTCCGCCGTGTGTGTGAAGAGGATATCGATCGAGGCGCTCATCCAAGAAACGATCGCTCGTGACATAGTAATTGATCCCGACGATATCGGGGATGCACGGCTCCTGAATGAACGCGAAGAGTCTACTTGGCGCCACGCCTCCACTGACCAGGTAACGCCACATCGGGTGCTCGACCGTGACCCGCCCGCAGAGGAGGTCCAGCGAGAGCCACCTCCGTTCGTTCTCGAACGCGGCCTGATACGCCAGATGAGGCGTGCTGAAGACCGTGCCCATATCTTCGGTCTGCACGAGGCGCGCAGCGGGCGTCACCTCGCGAATGGCGCGCATCGCGAGGCGGATCGCGTGGCACTGTTGGACGAGCGCCCGCACGAAGGTCGCGGCGTTCGTTCCGTGCGGATACCAGTGGCCGTAAAGGCCGCTGAAGCGTGCTGTCGTCAGCGGCTCGTTGATGGGTGTGAAATCCTCGACCCACGGGTAACGGCTCGCCACCGCCCGCGCGAAGCTCGCCAGCTTGCGCGGCAGTTCTTCGTCCACGAGGCTCGTGTGAGCGGGGCCGCTCCCATGGTGCAACAGGCCAACGATGGGCCGGATACCCAAATCCCTCAACCGGTGCATGCGATCGTCGGCCCACGACCAATCCGCGGAGGCAAGATCGACCGGAGCCGTTCTTTCCCACAACACCGGGTAACGAACGGCTCGCACACCTAGCGCTGCGATCCTGTCGAGATCATCGATGCGCTTCGCGTGGCCGGTTCGCTCGACTTGGTCGAACCACCTGTCGTGCACCCGGTTCACGGTGCACTCGACGCCGGCCCAGAGTTCGATCGCACCGCTGGCCATCGTCACGGCGCTCCCTGCCGCTCCGTCTTCGGTCCCTCGATCCTCGGCCCGTCGAGCAAGGCTTTGGAGGTTTCTCCCGTCGGCCGGCGCGTCGCGCGGGCGATTTGCTCGAGCGGAAACTTCGGTGTTCGATTCGCGTACAGGAGACCGTTGGCCTCCTGATATGTGTCCGCAAACTGCGTGTAACAGAACCCGGCGAGCAGTTCGAGCGAGCGGACTGCCTCGAGGAGCTTCGTGTATTGCCCGGCGAACTCATCGCTCGATGTGCTCCGCGCGTAGCCCCATGTGTTCTCCGCTGCTTCGGGCGGGGTGAACGCGATCCCTCCGAATTCAGACAAGACGATCGGATGCTCGAGCTGTCCCGGAATCGATTGGCCGTCGAGGACCAAGACGCGCCCCCCTGGTCGCTCCCGCGCGAACAGGTGAGGGCGCACGTCGTGCGCGAAATAACGCCGTCCGATCCTCTCGGGCGAAGGATCGTAGTCATGGATGCCGATGATGTCGGTCGCGACGCTCTCCCAGCCGTCGTTACCGACGACGGGCCGCGTCGGATCGAGTGTCTTGGTGAGGTGGTAAAGGGCGCGGACGTAATGTCGCTCGGGCTGGCTGTCGGCCAGGTTCGGGACCCCCCACGACTCGTTGAAGGGTACCCACGCGACGATGCATGGGTGGCTGACATCCCGGCGCAACGCCTCGGTCCATTCCCGCATGAGACGCTCCACCGACCGCTTGGTAAAGCGGTAAGCGCTCGGCATCTCCTCCCAGACAAGGAGGCCAAGGCGATCGGCCCAGTACAGGTAGCGCGGGTCTTCGAGCTTCTGGTGCTTGCGCGCGCCGTTGAAACCCATCGCTTTCGTCAGCTCCACGTCGCGCCGCAACGCATCGTCATCGGGCGGCGTGAGCCCGGTGTCTTCCCAGTACCCTTGATCGAGCACCATTCGCAGCGCATAAGGTCGACCGTTGAGCACGAGCCGATCGCCCTGGATGGTGAAGGAGCGGAGGGCCGTGTAGCTCATGACCTCGTCGACGACGTCACCGGCCTCCGTCATCAGCGTGATCTCAGCGTCCATCAGCTTGGGGGCGGCGGGGCTCCACAAGAGCTCGTTCCGAAAGTCGTCGATACCCGGATCGCTGAGGGCGATGCGTCGATGCACTTCACCAGCGACGACGCCATATACGTCGTTTGCCACGACGACGTCCCCGCACTTCAACTTGACGCCGAGGCGCAGATTCTGATTGGGCCCGCCCTGCTCGATGCGCGCCTCGATGCCGACCTCCCATCGTTCGAGGTTGGGGGTCCAGCGAAGATGCTCGATGCGCGCCAGCGGGACCTGCTCCAGCCATACGGTCTGCCAGATCCCTGTCGTGCGCGGGTACCAGATCGAATGCGGGTTCAATTGCCAGTCCTGCTTCCCGCGCGG
>JALYHX010000366.1 GCA_030776305.1 Myxococcota bacterium | reverse complement strand
ATCTCGACGTCCCCGCGGGCGCCGATTTCATCCTCGAGGGCTACGTCGATCCCCAGGAAGAGCTCGTCCTCGAGGGGCCATTCGGTGACCACACGGGCTACTACACGCCGCTCGCCCGCTTTCCCCGCTTCCACGTCACCGCGATCACGCATCGCGCCGATGCAGTGTATCCGGCCACCGTCGTCGGACCGCCGCCGATGGAAGACGGGTGGCTCGGGAAGGCGACCGAGCGGCTCTTCTTGCCCCTCCTGCGCATGCTGTTTCCCGAAATCGTCGACATGAACCTGCCCGTCGAAGGCGCATTCCACAACCTGGTCCTCGTTTCGATCAAAAAACAGTATCCGTTTCACGCCGCCCGCATCGCACACGGCCTTTGGGGATCGGGCCAGATGTCGTTCTCGAAAGTGATCTGCGTCGTCGACGAGGACGTCGATGTGCAGGACGTCGGTCAGGTGGCGTGGCGCCTTCTTGCGAACCTCGACCCCAAGCGCGATCTCGCGTTCGTCGACGGGCCGATCGATCAGCTCGACCACGGCGCGAATCAGGCGTTGTGGGGAAGCAAGGTGTGCATCGACGGGACCCGCAAGTGGAGCGAAGAGGGGTACACGCGGGAGTGGCCCGAGCCGTGCCGCATGAGCGCCGAAGTGACCGCGCGAGTGGACGGGCTGTGGCCCGAACTTGGTCTGGACGCGTGGACGCAGCCAGCTCCGTCGGCGCTGGCGGCATCGAAAGGCATCTTTGGGCTCGACATGCATGCGACGCTGACGCGGAGCGCGGAGGCCAACGGGGTCGGCTCCGGCGGAGCGATCGCTCGCGTCCTCGCCGCGGCGCGCGATCTACTCCAGAGAGGGCGCTCGTGACCGAGCCGATCGCCGACGTACGCGCGCGCCGCGGCGGCGAGGAGGCCCACCTCCGCGCGGCGCGCAGCATGTTCGAGCGAATAGCCCCGACGTACGACGTTCTCAATCGACTCCTGTCCATGGGGATCGACCGTCGGTGGCGAATGCGCGCTGTTGCCGAAGTGGCACGCGCGCCGGACGGACCGCTCCTCGACCTGTGCGCTGGGACCATGGACCTCACCGCGATGCTGGCCGCGGCGCGGCCGAACGATCGCGTTGTCGCGGTCGACTTCGCGCCAGCCATGCTCGAAGCGGGCCGGCGCAAGGCTCTGCGGGCCGAAGTCGTCGTCGCAGATGCCACCGCGCTGCCGTACGACGACGGGACATTCGTGGGCGTCATCTGCGGGTTCGGAATGCGCAACCTCGCCGATCCGATCGCCGGTGCGCGTGAGGTGCGCCGGGTCTTGCGTCCTGGCGGGTTGTTCGTCACGCTCGAATTCTTCCGCCCCACGCGCTCGACGACGCGCGCCCTCCACCGCGGGTACTCGAGGTTGGTGCTCCCCACGCTCGGCGGCTTGCTGTCGGGCGACCGGGCTGCATACGACTACCTGGCGCGCAGCATGGAGGGCTTCTTCACCCGCGACGAATACGAGCATGCGCTTGCAGCGGCGGGCTTCGCAGAGGTTCGCGGCGTGGACCTGACGCTGGGCGTCGCATCCATCGTGTGTGCAAGGATGCAGTCATGATGAGGAAGATCGTGGTCGGCATCACCGGCGCCAGCGGTGCGCCGTATGCGCGTCGTCTCCTGAGTGTGCTCCGCGACCGCGAAGACATCGAAGTCGCCGTGTGCCCCTCGCAGACCGCATCGGAGGTCTGGTCGCTGGAGTGCGGGGGTGACCTCCGCGAAGAGGTGGGCGTTCCCGTTTGGGGCGCCCGCGATTACCGAGCCCCGTTCGCGAGTGGAAGTGCTGGATGGCAAGCCATGGTGGTGGTGCCCTGCTCGATGGGGACCATCGCCCGTATCGCGCACGGGATCTCCGACACGCTGCTGACGCGCGCGGCGGACGTCATGCTCAAGGAACGACGGAGCCTCGTTGTCGTTCCACGCGAGACCCCCCTCAGCGTCGTCCATCTCGAGAACCTCCTGCAGCTCGCGCGTGCCGGCGCCCTCGTGCTCCCCGCGATGCCCTCGTTTTATGGCAAGCCTGCGACGCTCGACGATTCGATCGATACTGTCGTCGGACGCATCCTCGATCATCTCGGGGTCCATCATCGCCTCCTTGCTCGATGGGGGGCCCCATGAGCGCCCTCGTCGATCACGCCATCGAAGCCGCGGGACTCTCGGTCGTCCTCGCCGCCCGCCGCGCGGGCGCGGTCGGAGCGTCGGCCGACTCGATTCGCGATGCGGACTTGCTCGCGTTGGGTGCGCTCGCCGATCGGGTGCGGCGCGAAGAGGTCGGCGACGAGGTGCGCATCTATGCGCTCCCATCCGAGCCACCCGCTACGGACGTGATCGTTCTGCCGCGCGAGGATCGCAACCTCACCGGCCTCGAGCTGCTCCGCGAGGTCGCCCTTGCACGGGTAACGGGCCCCCATGCGGCTCGAGTCCGGGTGGACTGGGCCCGGTGTGGTCTCGAGCTGGCGCAGGTCGCATTGGGCTTCGGGGCGAGCGAGCTTGCGGGAAACATTGCCAACAAGCGGGGGCTGCCGATCGCAGAGGGTGAGCTCGCAGGTGTGGGCAAGAAATCTCGCCTGCAGCTCGCACATGTCATCAAGAAAAAGGAGATCGCGGGGTTCGTGCGTCGAGCTGGCCGCATCCCGCTGTTCGTGGGCCTCGACGGATCCGTCGAGGTCGTCGACCACTCACTGTCGATTCAGGAACCCGCGTGCTGATTGACTCCGTCGCGCGCAAAGTTCGTGCTGGCGAGCGCCTGTCGTTCGAGGACGGCGTCGCCCTCTTCAGGGACCCCGACGTCGTCGTCGTGGGCCAGCTGGCCAACGAGGTGCGCGAGCGGCTGCACGGCGACCGCACCTATTTCAACCGCAACATGCGGTTGGAGGTTACCAACGTCTGCGTCGCGTCGTGTCTCTTCTGCTCCTTTGCGAAGCTCGAGGAGGGCGCGCCCGGGGCACACACGATGAGCCTCGAGGAGGCTTGGGCCGAGCTCGAAGTGCGCATGGATGAAGACCCGCCGAGCGAAATTCACATTGTCAATGGGCTGCACCCGGGCCTCCCATTTTCCTATTACGAGGAGCTCATCGCGGGCTTCAAGCGCATCAAGCCGGATGTCTACATGAAGTGCTTCACGGCCGTGGAGATCCACTTCTTCGCGAGACATTACGGCATGAGTCATCGCCAAGTCCTCGAGCGCCTTCGGCGCGCGGGACTCGACAGCTTGCCGGGCGGCGGAGCAGAAATTTTTCACCCCGACGTGCGCAGTCGCATCGCCCATGACAAAGCGACCGCCGAAGAATGGCTCGAGGTGCACCGGGTCGCGCATTCCCTCGGCATGCAAACGAACGCGACGATGCTGTATGGCCACATCGAAACGTTCGAGCACCGCGTCGATCACCTGCTCCGCCTGCGCGCCCTCCAGGACGAGACCCGAGGTCTGCAGGCGTTCATCCCCCTCGCATTTCATCCGGACGGAAACGGCATGCGCAATCTTCCCGCGCCCACTGCGGTCGACGCGCTGAGGACGGTCGCGGTGTCGCGCCTCATCCTCGACAACGTGCCCCACCTCAAGGCGTACTGGGTCAGCATGACGCCTGAGGTGGCTCAAATTGCGCTGCGGTTCGGCGCGGACGACATCGACGGCACGATCGTCCACGAGACGATCTACCGCGCCGCGGGATCTCGCTCCCCAGGTGAGTTGACGTCGAAGCAGCTGGTGCGGCTCATTCAGGAGGCGGGCCGCGTCCCAGTGGAGCGCGACACGCTGTACAACGTCTTGAGCGAGCATCCACGGGCGGCGCTGCCCGAAGCGGCGGTCAAAGTACGCGAGCGAAAGGCGTCCAAGCATTTGGAGATCCTCCGATGACGCGTCAGGGTGAGCGCTTGCGTGCCGCGTCCGTCGGTTTCCTGAACGCGCGGCCGCTTTACGAGGGCCTGGACCGGGAGCCAGCCAGCGCGCGCATACGACTCGATTGCGCGTCTCCGACCGAGGTCGCCCGACGCGTGGCCGAGGATGAAGCCGACTTCGCGCTCATGCCCATCGCGGCCGCAGCTACGATTGGCGACCTGCGGATGGTTCGCGGATGCGCGATTGCCGCGCGTGGCGCCGTGCGCAGCATTGTCATCGTCGCGGAGAGACCGATCGATTCGCTCGACGAGCTCGCCGTCGACCTCTCCTCCCGGACGAGCGTCGTGCTCGCGAGGCTGGTCCTACGAGCCCGCCGTGGCGGACGCGAGCCGCGCCTGTTCGGAGCCATCGCGAGTGATGCGGTCGCGAGCGTCTCTGGATCTCGGGGAGCCCTCATCATCGGTGATCCAG
>JALYHX010000365.1 GCA_030776305.1 Myxococcota bacterium | reverse complement strand
CTACGGGAGTTCACCCAGATCGCGCAGGACATCGAGCGCGAGCTCGGCGTCGGCGACGCGGTAGGCCAAATCATGGTGAGGACGGCGCTCGAGTACGCGGACGTCGTTCGCATGCTCGAAACGCGTGGAAAGCCGCAATTTTATCAATGGTCGCGCAGACTGTACGGGTCGCCCAAGGACACGTTCCCGGATGGGCGGTCGACCGTGCGGGACCTAGGCCAAGTCTTGTACGGCATCCTCACGAGCGTGGACCACTGGTCGGCGTCCATGGCCGCATCGTCGCCGACCTATGCGCGCACCATCGACGCGGTCCAGGCGGCGGTCCAGCTCGAGCAACGCCTCGCGGACTACTTCGGCGACGTGCGGGTTCCCGTCGAGGCCGACCCAGTGATTCTCGCGGACGCGGCGGCGGGGAGCGACTACGTCAAGGTCCGGTTCGGCGCCAAATTCAGCCCACGGGATCTGGATATCCTCGAGGTTCACGAGGGGTGGGTGCACGTGGCAACATCGCTCAACGGTCAGGCGCAAACCGTTGCGAAGTGGCTGGCCAAGGGTCCACCGCGGACGACCGCCGTTCAGGAAGGCCTGGCGGCGCTGCTGGAGATGTTCACGTTTCGAACTTACCCACGCCGGGCGAGGCGGTTGAACGATCGCGTGCTCGCCGTGGACCGGGCTGAAGACGGCGCGACCTTCCTCGACGTCTTCGAGTGGTTCCGGACCGAGGGCTATGACGAGACGGAGTGTTTCCACAACACGCGGCGTGTCTTCCGCGGCGGAGTGCTCGCTGGGGGTTCCCCCTTCACCAAGGACGCTTGTTATTGCAAGGGAATCGTCTTGAACTACGCCTTCATTCGCAGCGCCATCCAACACGACCGCGTGGACTTGGTGCCATTGCTCTTCGTAGGCAAGGTCGCCCATGAGGACGTGCCCGTACTGGCGCGACGCATCGCCGACGGGGTGGTGGCACCTCCGAGGTACTTGCCGCCGATGTTCAGGGACCTCAATGGTCTCGCGATTTGGATGGCGTACTCGACGTTTTTCTCGCAACTGGGCGGCGACGCGATCGCAGAACATTACGCGCGATTGTTCGAGAAGATGTGAACGTTACTGCCCCCGAAAGACGGCTTTTCGCTTCTGCGTGAACGCGAGCAGCCCCTCTTTCGCGTCGTTCGATCGAGAGAGCTGACGTTGAAGCTCGCGTTCGAGAGCCAGCCCCCCTTCGAGCGCCATTTCGCCACCGCTCTGGATTGCTCTTTTGACGTTTCCGATGGCCAACGCGGCGCTTTCAGGTGGGCAAAACTGGTGGCCATAGGCGACCACCCTTCTGGTGAAGGCATCGAGCGTCTCCGTCGCCCACACTTTGTGGACCAGCCCCGCCGCTTGTGCTCGCTGGACGGGCAAGTTCTGGCCTTCGACAATCAGCTCCATGGCGCGTGCCTTGCCAACGACGCTGGTGAGCCGTTGCGTTCCGCCCGTTCCCGGCAGAACGCCGAGGTTGACCTCGGGCAGTCCAACCTGGAATGGGCCATCGCGCGCGATTCGAAGGTCGCACGCGAGCGCGATTTCGAATCCGCCACCGATCGAGTGGCCGTTGATCGCCGCAATCACGAGCTTGGGAGTATTCTCGAGTCGAATCAGCGTCTCGTTCGCGTGAAGGGAGAAGTAATACTTGAAGGTCTCATCGGCTTCTCTGAGCATGTTCACGTTCGCGCCGGCGCAGAAATATTTCTCGCCGTGTCCGGTCACGACGATCACGTGGACGTCGTCGTCGAAGCGGGCCTCGAGGATGTTCGCATCGAGCTCTTTGAACATTTCGTAGGTGTATGCGTTCACCGGTGGGTCGGTGAGCGTGAGGATCGCAACCCCTTTGTCCGTCGCGTAGTTCACCAGAGTGCCCATGGCGGGGTCCCTGCCGCGGGCGGCCTAGCGTGACACTCCGCCACGCTGGCGTCCTGGCCGGGGCGTCTTAGACTTAAGCGGGATGGCGCGCAAACGCACCCGACGGCGGATGCGCCTCGGCTTGGCCGTGGCGTCGTGGGTGATGGCCGCTGTGCTTGCGGAGCAGGCACTCGGCGCGGACATCGGTCGCGCGGGCCATCGGCTCGAGGAGCGCATCGAGATGCAGCTCAGAGGGGGAGCCGTTCCACCCCCATTGCCGCAGCAGCGCGAGCGATCCCACGAAGACTCGATTGCGCCTTGGGAGCTGGTGAACGTGTGAGCTCGCGAGCCGCACTTGCGCCGAGTGTGCTAAACGGGTCCCTTCTGGCCGATGGATTCCGCCCAGCTCCGCACCGAGCTCAAGCGACTCATCGTCACGGAGCTCAACTTGAAGGGTCGCAATCCGGACGCGATTGACGACGACGCGCCGCTGTTCGGTGCCGGGCTCGGCCTGGACTCGTTGGATCTACTGCAGCTCGCGATGGTCATCGAAGAAAAGCTCGGCGTGCGCATCCCCGAGGGCGATGAAGCGCGCGCGGTCTTCGGAAGCGTGCGCGCCATCGCCGATTACATCGCGAAGGTGCGGAGCGCTTGAGCGCACGCATCTGGGTGACTGGGCTTGGTCTCGTCACCCCGCTCGGCGCGGGCGTCGAGGCCACTTGGGCCCGACTGGTTCGAGGCGATCGCGCGATCCGCAGAATCGCGCTCTTCGATACCACCGGCCAGCGTGCGTGTGTCGCCGGCGAAGTGGACGGCGTGGCGCTGCCGGGAGGAGGGCAGGGCGGCTGGGCAGGATGGTCTCGCACGAGCGCGATGGCCGCTGCGGCCGCGGACGAGGCCATGCGCGCAGCGGCCGTGGATGTCCGCCGAGATCGGGTCGGCCTGGTCCTCGGCGGGACGACCGGAGGGATGTTCGAGAACGAGCACCTACTCGCTCGGTTGCACGTCGCGACGGAGTGCGGCGAGCGACTCGTCCAGATGTTGTCGCACCCGTTGAGTTCGACGGGCGATTGCCTGAACGATCGTCTGGGTCCCTTCTCTCGTGTGCGCGCGCTCGCCAGCGCGTGCTCGAGCGGCGCCAACGCGATCGTGGTGGCCGCGTCCTGGCTGCTGGCTCGCGAGGTCGACGTCGTCGTCGCGGGTGGCAGCGACGGGCTCTGCAGGCTGACGCTCAACGGGTTCAATGCGCTCGGCGCGCTCGATCCAGAGCCGTGCCGGCCGTTCGACAGACGGCGGCGCGGCACCAATCTCGGCGAAGGAGCGGCCTTTCTCATCCTCGAGCGAGCGGACAGCGCGCGCATCCGCGGCGGGGAGGTCGAACCCATCGCCGAGCTTGCAGGGTGGTCGCTTGGCGCCGAGGCGCACCACATCACGAACCCGGCCCCGGATGGCGGGCTGGTGGCGTCACTCATCGAACGCGCGATGGCACGTGCTGGAGTCGATCCCCGCGACATCGACTACGTCAACGCGCACGGGACCGGGACGCCCCTCAACGATGCGATGGAGGCCGCCGCACTGGGGCGCGCGCTCGGGTCGGAGATCCATCGTGTGCCGGTGTCGAGTAGCAAAGCGCAAATGGGTCATACGCTGGGCGCGGCCGGCGCCATCGAAGCGGCCATCACGGCGCTCGTGGTCTCGCGCCGCACGCTGGTGCCGACGGTCGGTCTCGACGAGCCCGACCCTGCTCTCGCGCTCGTCCACGTGCCGCACGTCGGGCGCGCGGTTCCACGCGTACGGGCTGCCCTCTCCAACGTATTCGGTTTTGGCGGCATGGATACCGTGCTCGTCTTTACCTCGCCGGAGAAAGTGCCACGCCGCTCGCCTCCCGGCGCTCCTACCGGCAACGGTGCACGCGCACACGATCAGGGGCTCGAAACGGTAGTCGTCACCGGCGCGGCGGTGTTCGGAGTGTGTGGTCTGCTGGCGTCGGGAGAGTGCGCAAGCCTTGCCAATCAGCGCTTCGCGATGGATGTCGCGGTCGACCCCGACGTCCATCTCGACGCCGCCCGCGCGCGACGCCTCGACTGGGCCGCACGATTGGCGACGGTCGCGGTGCAGCACGCACTCGCAGAATCGGGTGGGCCATCGGAAACGACTGGGGTTCTGCTGGGAAGCGCGTACGGCAATGTCGATGCCTCGGCGGCGTTCATGCACCGCATTCTGGAGAAAGGCGCGCGCGCGGCCAGCCCGGCCGACTTTCCGAACCTGGTCCCGAGCTCGCCGGTGGGCCACGTATCGATCTATCTCGGGCTGCGTGGGCCGACGTTCACGACAGCGGATCTCGCCGCAAGCGGCGAGAGCGCGTTCGCGCAGGCTCAGCAATTCGTGGCGACGGGCGAGGCACCCCGCATTGTCGCCGCGGCAGTGGAGCCGAAGAGCAACATCGTCGAACGCGTGCTCTCGGAGCTTTTCGCCCACGCCCCGTCGCAAGTGCATGCGGCGCGCGCCGACATGGC
>JALYHX010000364.1 GCA_030776305.1 Myxococcota bacterium | reverse complement strand
GAGCTGGTCCCAGCGAGAGCGATCCTGATCCGGAAGGAGAATCGGCTCGCCGGAGGGACCGACGCGCGCTCGAAGACGCGATGAATGGATCTCCATCAACGCGACGAGCCCGTAGACCTCGGCTTGCTGCGGAACGAGCTCGGCGACGATGCGCCCGAGCCGCAGCGCCTCCCCGCACAGCTCCGGACGCGTCCAGTCGTCGCCCTTGGTGGCCGCGTACCCCTCGTTGAAGATGAGGTAGATGGCCTCGAGCACCGACGACAGACGCGCCGCCAGCTCCGATCCGCGCGGCACCTCGAAGGGAACGCGCGCCTCGGCGATGGTTCGCTTCGCCCTCGCGATGCGCTGGGCGATCGTCGGCTCCGGCACGAGGAACGCCCGGGCGATCTCGTCGGTCGAAAGTCCCCCGAGCAGGCGCAGCGTGAGCGCCACGCGCGCCTCCGTCGAAAGAACCGGGTGGCAGGCAATGAGCACGAGCCGGAGCAGGTCGTCCCCGACGTCCTCGTCGATGGCCCTTTCGAGATCGGGGCGCGCCGCCGGCAACGCCGAGGTCTCGTTCTCGATCTCATCGTGCTTGCGGTCCTGCATCTGCCGCCGGCGGAGTTGATCGATCGCGCGATTCTTCGCGGCGGCCATGAGCCACGCGCCGGGGTTCTCGGGGATGCCCGCGATCGGCCATTGCTCGATGGCTGTGACCAAGGCCTCCTGGGCGAGGTCCTCCGCGAGCGCGACGTCGCGCACCAGGCGGACGAGACCGCCGATCAGCCGTGCGGATTCGATCCGCCAGACGGCCTCGACCGCCTTGTGCGTGGCGCCGCCGCTCTCTTCGCTCATGCGCCGTGCTCCTCCGATGTGACTACGACTTGCGCTGCCGCTCGACCTCGGAACGCAGTCGCTCTTGCTTGGCCTGTAGCTCCGGCGTGAGCTCCTTGCCGAAGTCCTCGGGTTCGAAGACGGGCCGGATGGTCACCTCGACTCCGCCGTCGAACGGCGCGCGCTTGAGCCATTCGACCGCCTCCTCGATCGACTTCACCTGCCAAATCCAGTAGCCGGCGACTACCTCCTTCGACTCGGCAAACGGCCCGTCCGTGACGGTCCGCTGCGAGCCCGAAAACCTCACGCGCTTGGCCTTCGATGTGGGCGTGAGGCCATCGCCCGCCAGCATCACACCGGCTTTCACGAGCTCCTCGTTATACTTCATCATCCTGGCCATAAGCTCCTGGGTCGGCATCTTTCCGGCCTCGGAGTCCTTGTCTGCGGGTACGAACACCATCACTCGCATGGCTCTGCTCCTTCTCGATTCGGGAATTCACTGCGCGGTTGTGCTGCACGCTCGATCGCGGTCTGCACGATGAAGAGGCGCGTGGCTACGGTCCCATGCCTGGGTCGAACATCGGCCGCACCTCGGACTCGCCCTCGAATTCGGGCCAGTACGTTCGGTGCAGCTCCATGAACTCGGTCGCGATCCGGATCGCTTCGTACCTCGAGTCGGTTTTCAGGATTGCCCAGCCGCCGATGACCTCCTTGCTCTCGGAGAACGGGCCGTCGGTCACGGTGATCTTGCCCTTGGCGAGCCGCACTCGGACACCCTGGTTGCTCGGCAAGAGGCCGCCCGTCTCGACGAGGGTGCCGTCTTTGAGCGATTTTTCCACGAACTTGCCCATCGCGTCCATCATCGCGGGCGGCGGCGGGGACTCGCGATACGACTCGGAATGGCGGATGAACGTCAGGTATTTCATGGTTTTCCTCCTTTGGGTTTCCGTTCACACGACGAACGAGCCCGGGCTGGATCGACATGTCGGCACCATTTTTTTTGGGCAGGAGGGTGCTCGCACGAAAATACGTCGGCTTCCAGCATGCGTCGGGAGCTCTGGCGTCTGAGCTGGGAAATAGTCGGTGCCCTCCCGGAGATGTTGCAGACCGCGTGGGGCGGGTCACCCTGGTCGGCGAATTCGTCCATCGCCGCTCCGTCTCAGAACATTTGCTGTGAAGGGGGAATTTTGGCGGGATGCCTCACTACACCCCTCGTCCTCCCCTATCCATTGCTCCGCTACATAGGCAAGACCTCCTACTCGCTCGTGAAGCAGCGGGCGCGCTGGCAGCGCTTGCCACGTCCACTACCTCGATGGGGCGCCGAGCGCCGACAAGATCCACGCGCTGTGCCGGCTCACCTGGATCACGAAGGGTGGCGACGACGACAGCGAGCTGCCCGACAACACGCCATTGGTGATCGCCCCGCTACGACTACCTTCTCGCTCAGCGCGGGGCGCGGGAGCCAAGTTGATCGATCGCGGCGGCAAACTGCTTCATCAGCATGCGACGCAGGAAGTCGATCATCGGGCAGAAGTCCGGCTCAACGATCCGCTCCTCCGTACTTTGGGCGTCGGCAGTCCTCTGTGATTCGTCGACCGCTCGGAGCACGTCGATGTACTCGACGCGGTGCTCGTAAATCAGGGAGGGCATGGAAGGGACCCCGGGAAGCATCCGACCCTCGTGCATGCAAACGATGAGGTACGCGAGAGCTCGCGAGGTCCGACCGTTGCCGCCAGCGAAGGGGTGAATCCAATTGAAGCGCCATAGCGCGTAGGACGCTCGCTCGAGAGCGGAGCGGCCCGTCTCGCGATTGATCCACTCGATCGCGTTGCGCACGAACGCCTGCACCAACGCGGCGTCAGGGACATGATGCCGGCTGTTTTGAATGAAGACGCCCTTCGTCGCGTCTCGATAGTGACCGCTGCACGGGTAGATCTCGCGAACGGCAAGGCTCTGCAGCGTCAGGACGTGCGACTCGCGCCCGTCACGCGCCCCCCGCTCGACCATCTCGGTGATGAAGTCGAGCTGGTCGTCACCGTTGCGCGTCTCGAGCGCCGCTTTCCTTGCCGGATCGCAAAGGAGCGGTCCGGCCAGGGGGTCCACGGTCACTTCCCAGCAGCGAGCTTCTCGTCGACGGCGCGCTCGGCCATCTCACGCGTGACCGCGCTGTTCTCGATCTTCGTGTTGCCGTAGGCCCAGTCGATCCTTTGCTCGCGGGTAGGGCGCACCGGCAGCTTCCCAGCGTCCTGAAGGCGCCGGACCTCAGAGAGCAACTCCTCGTAACTCCTGCTCATTGTCGGACCTCCGTACGCTTCAACTCCTGCAGACACCATACGGTACCAATGTGCAGTCCCGAGAGCAACATTGCAAGGCCTCCAGTGCACGAGAGCGCGAGAGCCAAACTGGCCACCTCTCGTCACGCGCGGCGCTCAGTTCACGTCGCGCACCCTTTGCCGTCCGCAGCCCAGTCC
>JALYHX010000363.1 GCA_030776305.1 Myxococcota bacterium | reverse complement strand
CGCTACGGCACGATCGGCCTGTCGCTCTTCCAGAGCTTCGGCATCGCGCTCCAGGTCGAGGCGCTGAACAACGGCGACTTCGCCGGCGGCGCCACGGGCGATGTCGTCACCCACGCGGGGTGGCCGTTCCGCTTGATGGCGATCATCACGCTGACCACCGGCACGTGCTTCATCATGTGGGTCGGCGAGCAGATCACCGAGCGCGGCATCGGCAACGGGATCTCGCTTCTCATTTACGCCGGAATCGTCGATGGAATTCCGGACGGCATCGCCAGCTATTTCGCGACGAACAAGGGAAACATTCAGCCGCTGAATCTCGCTGCGGTCATCGCGATCGTCCTCGCCACGGTCGCTACCATCGTGTTCTTCGAGCGCGCGCAGCGTCGTATTCCAATCTATTACGCGCGGCGTACCGTCGGCCGTCGGGTATACGGGGGGCAGACTGCGCACTTGCCATTGCGAGTGAACACGAGCGGGACCATTCCGCCGATATTCGCTTCGTCGCTACTCATGTTTCCGGCAACCCTCGCCAACTTCAAAGTCCCGGGGATGGCCCAAGTCCAGTCGATGCTCCAGCGTGGCGACTGGGCGTTCAATACGTTCTACGTCCTTCTCATCATTTTCTTTTGCCACTTTTATACCGCTGTGACTTTTCAGCCCGTCGATGTGGCAGACAACCTGAAGAAGCAGCAGGCGTTCATTCCGAGCGTTCGCCAGGGCAAGCAGACTGCCGACTACATCGACTACGTCCTCACGCGCATCACGTTTGGCGGTTCGCTGTACGTCGCGGTCGTCTGCATCGTACCGAGCATCATCAGTCAGCAGTTTCATGTGCCGTTCCGCTGGGGCGGGACGTCGATCATGATCGTCGTTGGAGTCGCCTTGGACACGGTCAATCAGATCGAGGCGCACCTCATCACGCGCAACTACGAGGGCCTTTCCGGCGGCGGTGGCCGCACCTCGCGTATTCGCGTACGCAAAGATTAGGGGGGCTCTGCGGATATGCGCGTCGTGTTCGTCGGGCCGCCAGGGGCCGGAAAAGGAACGCAGGCGAAAGTCGTCTGCGCCAAGTGGGGGATCCCGCAGATCTCGACGGGCGACATGCTCCGTGCGGCGAAGGAAGCGGGAAAGCTGCCCGCGGAGCTGGTCGCTGCGATGGCTGCCGGGGCTCTCGTGCCCGATGACGTCGTGATCGCTCTCATCGACGAGCGGACCAGGCTCCGCGACTGCGCACCGGGGTTTTTGCTGGACGGATTTCCGCGAACCATGGCGCAAGCCCAGGCGCTGGACGGTCTGCTCAAGGCCGGTGGACAGAGCCTGGACCGGGTCATTGTGCTCGAGTTGCCGCGCGAACTTCTGATCGAGCGTGCAGTGCTCCGGCGGACGGACAAACGAACTGGACAGATTTACCACTTGAAGTACAACCCTCCACCCCCCGGGGCCGACATCGAGGCCCAGCTTGATCACCGGGCGGACGATCGCGAGGAGGTCGTGGTAAAGCGCCTCGACACCTACGAAGCGATGACTGCCGAGCTTCTCCCGTATTACGAAACGCTCGGCATTCTGCGCCGGGTCGACGGAGCCGGCACCGTCCAGGAGGTCACCGCGCGCGTACTCGAGGCACTCGGCCCTGAGCTCGAGCTGAAAAGAGAAGATCCGCCGGAGAGAGATGGGGGGAGTCGCCCTTCATGAGTGAGCGTCGCGAGCGAAAGGAGCCGAAGGGCGACAAGTTAGAATTCGATGGCGTCGTACAAGAGGCGTTGCCCAACGCGATGTTTCGCGTTAAGTGCGACAATGGCCTGGTCGTGCTAGCCACGATTAGCGGAAGGATGAGGCAATTTTACATCCGCATCCTCCCTGGCGATCGAGTCACAGCAGAAGTGAGCCCCTACGACCCGAGCCGTGGGCGCATCACGTACCGTCACAAGTGAGCTGAGAGGACAAAAGCGTGAAAGTTCGGCCGAGCGTCAAGAAGATCTGCGACAAGTGCAAGGTGGTCCGCCGCAAAGGCGTCGTGCGGATCATCTGCGAGAACCCCCGTCACAAACAGCGGCAAGGCTGAGGAGACAACCATGGCTCGGATCGCAGGGGTCGACCTTCCCCGTCACAAGCACATCGTATACGCGCTCCCGTACCTCTACGGGATCGGCAAAGCCGCGGCCCGCGGGATATGCGAGAAAACCGGCATTCCGCCGAACAAGATGACCGAAGAGCTCACCGAGACCGAGATCAAGAAGATCCGAGAGGAGCTCGAGGCCGAATACAAGGTCGAAGGCGATCTGCGGCGCGAAGTGCAAATGAACATCAAGCGGTTGATGGACCTCGGTTGTTACAGAGGGCTCCGCCATCGGCGAGGCCTGCCGGTCAACGGTCAGCGCACGCATACCAACGCCCGCACGCGAAAAGGCCCACGAAAGGGCATACTCACACGGGCGCGCAAGAGCCCCAGCGGAACCTAGTCTCTCAGGAGTCAAACTCTCATGTCTCAGTCGAAGACCAGCATCCCTCCGGCGGCGTCTCCCGGTACGCCGAGCACGGGACCGAAACCGAAGTCGGCGAAGAAGAAGGTCAAAAAGAACGTTGCGACGGGGATCGCTCACATCCAATCGACGTTCAACAACACCGTCGTGACGATCACGGACGTCAATGGAAACACTGTCGCCTGGTCGAGCGCTGGATCCCGCGGATTCAAAGGGTCGCGCAAGAGCACCCCGTTTGCGGCGCAACTTGCGGCCGAGGAAGCGGCCCGCAAGGCGATGGAGCACGGTATGCGCTCGGTCGCGGTGTTCGTGACGGGCCCGGGCGCCGGGCGCGAAAGTGCGCTGCGTGCCCTGCAGGCCGTGGGCTTCAAAGTGACGTTGATTCGTGACGTCACGCCCGTGCCCCACAACGGGTGCCGTCCGCCCAAGCGCCGTCGCGTTTGAGAGGGGTGCGCCTCCTACGAAAGTGTTATGTTTGCGCCCGTCCGGGACGAAGCGCGCTTTGCGTGTAAACCGGTTTGGAGAGAAAAATGGCTCGTTATCACGGACCTGTATGCAAGCTCTGCCGTCGCGAAGGAATGAAGCTCTTTCTCAAGGGCGAGCGCTGCTATACGGAGAAATGTTCATACACCCGTCGACCGTATCCGCCCGGTCAACACGGACAGGCTCGCGTGAAGCTCAGCGAGTACGCGATCCGTCTCCGCGAGAAACAGAAAGTGCGTCGCATTTACGGCGTTCTCGAGCGCCAGTTCCAAAAGTATTATTTCGACGCTGCGCGCCGGAAGGGGAGAACCGGCGAGCAGATGCTCGGCTTGCTCGAGTCGCGTCTCGACAGCGTGGTGCATCGCCTGGGCTTTGCGTTCACGCGTTCTCAGGCACGGCAAGTCGTCCGGCATGGGCACGTGCTCGTCAATGGCAAGCGCAACGACATCCCCAGCGTCATCTTGCGGCCTGGCGACAAGATCGAGATCAGGCAAAAAAGCCGTGAGATCAAGGAAGTCGTCGCGTCGCTGGCCCAGGTCGACAAGCGTCCGCAGCTGTCGTGGCTCGAGCTCGACAAGGGAAATTTCTCGGGGACTTTCAAGGGTGCTCCGGTCCGCGATGAGTTGAACGAGCCGGCCATTCGAGAGCAATACGTAGTTGAGTACTATTCGCGATGATTGACTGAAAAGAACGGCACGGGCAGGCGACGGGCGTCGGCTGGAGAGCGGGTTCGATAGCGCGCCGGGATTGCCGCGTGAATACCTGGAAGAGACAAGGATCGAGCCATGACCACATCGAACATCATCACTCGCAATTGGCGGGACCTGATTCGTCCCCGCGGCATCCACATCGAGAGCGATACGCTCACCGAGTTCTACGGTAAGTTCACCGCGGAGCCTCTCGAGCGCGGATACGGGATCACCATCGGGAATTCGCTGCGGCGCATCCTGCTCTCGTCACTCCAGGGTGCAGCGATCACCGCGGTCCGCATCGACGGCGCGCTGCACGAGTTCACGTCCGTCACCGACGTCGTGGAAGACGTGACGGACATCGTCCTCAACCTGAAAGAAGTCGTCCTCAAAGCGGCGCAGGCGAAGACGTACACCGTTCGCATCGAAAAGGAGGGGCCGGGCACCGTTCACGCGCGCGACATCCAGCTCGTGGACGGGCTCCAGGTGCTCAACCCGGAACATGTCATCGCCACGCTCGACAAGAAGGGACCCCTCGTCGTTGAGCTGACGGTCAGCGTCGGCCGTGGGTACGTGCCTGCCGAGCGCAACAAGACCCCGGCGATGCCCATCGGGACGATTCCGATAGACGCGCTCTTTTCGCCGATCCGGAAGGTCAACTACACGGTGACCAATGCGCGAGTCGGTCAACAAACGGACTACGACAAGCTGACGCTCGAAGTGTGGACCAACGGCAGCCTCAAGCCGCAGGACGCCGTCGCGTACGCGGCGAAGATCCTCAAAGAGCAGGTCTCGATCTTCATCAACTTCGAGGAGACGGAAGAGACCCAATACGCGCCCTCCGGCGCCGAGGAAGAGCCGCTCAACGAGAACCTTTTCCGCAGTGTCGACGAGCTCGAGCTCAGCGTGCGCAGCGCAAATTGCTTACAAAACGCGAACATCCAACTCATCGGCGAGCTTGTCCAGCGCACGGAGCAGGACATGCTCAAGACGAAGAACTTCGGGCGCAAGAGCCTCAAGGAAATCAAGGAGATCCTCGCGAACATGGGGCTTTCACTAGGGATGAAGATCGACAGCTGGCCGCAGCTTCTTGAGCGCTGGAAGCAGCAGCAACAGCAGAACTAGTTCGATTCACGGGGAGCATCGTCCGCCCTCGGCTATCGTGTGAACCAACGCAATGCGTCAGGGGCCTCGGGCCCCGACGATCAACCTGGAACATCAAGTCATGCGTCATCGGAACTCGGGTCGAAAGTTCGACCGGAACACCAGCAGCCGTCGTGCGATGCTGCGCAATTTGACGGCGAATCTCATCTTGCACGAACGAATCGAAACGACCGACGCGAAGGCGAAAGAGTTGCGACGCGTGGCCGAACGGCTCATCACCAAGGCGCGCCGCCTGGGCCCCATCGCGTATACACCGCACACTGATCTTGCGCCTCCCGATCGTGCGCGACGGCTGGCTGTGTCGCGCTTGATCGCGGCGTACATTCCTCGATTCGGCGTCCGCGTCGAGACGGGGGGCGCAACGACCCGGGTCGACCTCGTCGAGAAGATTCTCATCGACTTGGCGAGGCGCTATCGCGAGCGCCCGGGTGGGTACACGCGAATCGTGAAGTTTGGTCCGCGACGCGGAGACAACGCGCCCATTTCATTGATCGAGCTCATGGAC
>JALYHX010000362.1 GCA_030776305.1 Myxococcota bacterium | reverse complement strand
GCGCCTCGCGTGCTCGAGGGCCGAGCGCTCGCCGTGATGGGCAAGTTCGGCGATGCCCTGAAAGCGCTCAGCGACGGCAGGGATAGAGATGCTCGCGCGCTCGACGATCCGCCGGCGCTTCTGGCCTGGGCTCGGGGGCTGGCGCGGACCGGGCAGCGCGACGCCGCGGCAGAGGCTTATCGCGCGCTCTTGCCGCGCTCGGCCACGCTTTCGACGGTCGAGCGCGTCTCTGCCGAGATCGAGGCTGGCCTCGTCGCGATGGCCGGGGGCGCAGCCGGCCTCGACGAAGCGGCCGCCGCGTTGCGCGAGGCGGTTCGAGAAGCACAGGACGAAGCACGTGCAGTGGCAGTGCTCGCGCTGGCGCTCGTGCTCGATCGGCGTGGGGACGCCCAGGAGGCGCGTGCGCTTCTCGCCGAGCGGGCTCACGGTGACCCCAGAGACGCCGTCGCCTCTCCTCGTGCGAAGACGTTGCTCGCGGTCGTTCCAGCCGAAACGCACGCCCTTGCGGCCCTTGCGCTCGAATCGAGCGACGCCGCGGGTTCTTGGGACGAATGGCAGCGGGCGCTCGATTCCGCGCCCAGCGGGGAGTGGGCCGCCCACACGCGAGCGCACCTGGCCGCGCTTGGACGCAGGCGCGGGCCAAGTTCGGGGGGTCGATGAGGCGGGTAGCCCTCGTCGTCGGCGTGATCGCCGCAATGACCGCTTGCCTCGGGTATGCCCGCGCCGGTACGCCGCCGGATGTCTGGGACATCGCAAAGGATCCGTTGCAGCGGGATCGCTGGGCATTGCATGTTCGCGTCGAGCGACTCATCCACGCCCCATTTGCCGATGACGTCCCGCCGATCGCGCAGCGTCGGGATGAGCAACTTCGCCTCGAGACCGCGCGCGCAATGCTGGAGCAGGCGGACGCCGGAATGAGTCCTGACGTCCGCCTGCGCTTCGACCTGGGAATCGTCTATGAACGCCTTGCGAGCGACGAGGCGCGAAACGACCTTTACGGGCGCGTCGTCGACGTCTTGGTCCCCGCCCTCGAAGCGGCTCCCGATCACCCCGCCGCGCCCGAGGCGCTCGAGGCACTCGTCTATGCGTACGCCAAGCTGGACCGACCGCGAGAGGAGCTGACGACATGGCGCCTCTTCCTGGCGCGTCTCACCGACGATCGCGCCCGTGTCGGTCCGATGATGAACATGGGTGAGGCCGAGATGCGCCTCGGTCGACTCGACGACGCGATCGGCACGTTCCGCAACGTCTTGCACGTCTGCGCGACGCTTTCGAACTCGAGCTCCCGCAATTCGACCTATGCGCTCACGCTCTGGGATCTTGCCGTCGCGCTCGATCGAGGAGGCGATCCACGCGGGGCGATCGACACCGCGTGGAAGGCAAGAGAGCTCAGCTGGAAAGAGCCGATCGGCCTCGGGCAGGTGCGCGAGTGGACGGGTTGGGACGTGATTCGGGACGCGACCAACGTGTTCTTCGTGCCCGACTGGGAACGAGAATGGTATCTGGCGCTCGGTTATGCAGCTGCGGCGCGCGGCGAGCAGGAGCCGCATCAGGCAGCGCTGCTCTGGGGAGCCGCAGAAAATCACTGGGAAACGTACGCGGCGCGAGCGGCCGCGTCCCCCGGAGAAGATCGCTGGCTTCCGATTGCGCGGATACGACGCGATCATGCGCGTCTCGAGCGCACCAACGCCGAAAAGCGTACGAAGCCGCGGGCGCGTGGCAGAACGGACGAATCAAGCCGTGGCGAACACCGGCTCTGAATCGCTCGTGCGGTCGACGCGACGCCAAGGGCAAATCAAGCATGCCCTCGAGGCCGTGCGTGCTCGCTGCGACGTTGCCGCCCGTCGCGAGGCGGACCCCGTCGGATTCGTTCATCGCTATACGGACACACTCGACCGTGAGCTGGTCGCGCTCGTGGCGGCGTGCGTGGCATTCGGCAACGTCAAGGCCATCCGGGCGAAGATGGCCGACCTTCTCGAGCGACTGGGATCGAGTCCTGCCCTTCTCGCCGACGATCCGCCCGAAGTGCGCGCTCGGCTCGAGGGGTGGAAGCACCGCGTCTTTCGTGGCGAAGACATTGCGCGCCTTCTCGTGGGCGCGCGACGGGTTCAGCGTGCCCACGGCTCGCTCGGTGCGCGGTTCCAGGCGGAGCTCTTTCGGACGGCGTCGCTGCGAGAGGCGTTGGCGACGTGGTGTGACGCGATCCGTACCGCGGGCCGTCTGCGTCGCGGTGGGCCGCGCCGCGGTCCCGGCCACTTGTTGCCCGATCCGCGGGGCCCGAGCGGCAGCAAGCGTCTGCTCCTTTTCTTGCGCTGGATGGTCCGACCCGCCGATGGCGTCGACCTCGGTCTCTGGAAAGTGGCCCCTGCCGCCCTGCTCGTGCCCGTCGACGTGCACATCCACAAGCTCGCCCGCAACCTCGGCTTCACGCGACGCCGCGCCGTTTCCTGGCGGACGACCGAAGAGATCACCGCCGCGCTCGCTCGCTTCGACCCTGCGGACCCTGCGAAGTACGACTTCTGCCTATGTCACCTGGGGATGTTGCAGCGTTGCCCGTCCCGGCGCGACGCCTCGTTGTGCGAGGGCTGCGGGATCAAGTCCGTTTGCATACACTGGGGAAGGGGACGGACCGTCGCCTCTCGATCGAAGTCTGGTATCGTGCGAGACAAGACAGCGGAATGAACGAGGAAGGGAACCGCGAGATCGATCTCGATGCGGTTCGCACTGACGGTTGGTTCGAGCGCATCGGCGAAGGGATCGGCTCGTTTCAGGCGCTTTGCGAAATCATCGGCGAGCGTTTCTTTGCTTTTTCAATCATCGTTGGCGCGCGGATTACCGCTCTCACCGTCGATCGGCGCAATCCCGACCTGTCTCTCGTCGACTTCGTCGTCGGCCCCAATGATGCGGACGATACCGTCGAGCCGCAGCGGCTCACCCTTGCGGATTTTCGCCGTCGTCTCGCGGGTGCTCTCTTGGTCGAGGACGACCGGCCCGCGGTCGCCCCGTCTCGGGACACCGAGACCGAGGCCGTGCAGCTTTACATCGGCGTACGTTTCCTCTTGCTCGCGCCGCTTTACGGCTACTCGCTTCGCGAGCTCATTTTCGACGAGGACGCAGGCGCGCAGCTGAGCGTGCTTCACGATGGCGTCCAAGAGACCCACGACCTCGATGCGTTCCGGGCGCGGATGCGCGCTCTCGTGCGCGAAGAGCTCGACCGGGTCGGAACGGGTTCGCGTGGCGCGATCGACCTGTCGAAAGTCACCGAAGCGGAAGCCGCTGCACTCCGCGCCGATTGGCCCCGGGTCGTGCAACTACTCGGAAGCTGGCCGGCGCCGCTCGCGATTTTTCTCCGCACTCCCGAAGGGCAGCTTCTCACGGCGGATGCGCGCGGCCTCATCGCCAAAGGACTTGGGATGCTGGGGAGCGCGTGCGTCCACCTGGGTCAGATCGAGCAAGCGGAGGAAGTCCTGCGCATCGGCATTCAATATGCACAAGAGGGGGTGGCGGCGGCTGACCTCTTTCGACGACTTGGAGAAGCGTTGCTGCAGAACGATCGAGCCGGCGAGGCGATCGGTCCGCTGAGGCGTTCGCTCGCGTTCGGCGGCTCACCCTCCGAGGTCATGCCCTCGCTCGCTCGGGCGTTTCTCAAGCGCAAGAAGTGGGTAGCGGCGTACGCTTGCCTTCGAGAGGCGATCAAAGCGGGAGTCGGCGAGCGCGAGCTCATGGACGAGCTTCGTCAAGCGGAAGCGGCGATGGGGCTTCCTTTGACTGCCTGGAAGGCGACGTTCGCCACGCACTCCGGCAATTAGAGGATCAACTCACGCCTGGACCGCCGTTGACACTGTACGCAGTGGGGACTAGAAAAAGCCCGGCGTTTTCCGCGCGCTGCGCGCGCCTCGCCCGCTCGCAATGATCGCCATCTACGCGCCGATATTTCTGCTCATCGCGACGGCGTCGCTCCTCGCCTCGGCGTTCTGGTGCGTTGCGACGTTCCTGGGACGCCACAAGAAGCCGTCCGCGGCGAAGAATGCACCGTTCGAATGCGGCAGCGAGAGCTCTGGCGCGCGGCACGTCAAATTCTCCGTAAAATTCTATCTGACCGCGATCATTTTCATCGTCTTCGACATCGAAGCGGTGTTCGTCTTTCCGTGGGCGATTCACTTCCGCGATTTGGGTTGGCCGGGCTTTGCGGAGATGCTCTCGTTCATCGCCGTCCTGGTCGTCGCCCTCGCCTACATCTGGAGGAAGGGAGCGCTCGAATGGGAGACGTGACTCGTTCCGTGGTTCTCGAGGGGAGTGAGCATGGATTCGCCACCACGCGCGTCGATGCCCTGCTGGGCTGGGCGCGCAAGTACTCACTCTTCATGTACCCGTTCGTGACGGCGTGCTGTGGGATGGAATTCATGGCGCTGACGAGTCCGCGCTTCGACCTCGCGCGCTTTGGCGCCGAGGCACCGCGTTTCTCGCCCCGCCAGAGTGACCTCCTGTGGGTCGTCGGAACGATCAGCCAGCGCCAGGCCCCGGTCCTCAAGCGCATCTACGAGCAGATGATGGAGCCGAAGTGGGTCATCGCGTTCGGCACGTGCGCGTCGACCGGCGGCTTTTACGACAACTACACGACCGTTCCAGGTATCGACAAGCTCGTTCCGACCGATGTCTACATCCCGGGTTGCCCGCCCCGCCCCGAAGCCGCGCTCGACGGGCTGATGCTGCTCCAGGACAAGATCGCGAGAAACGAACGACGTCCGGCCGTCGTCAAACCCCGATTCGATCCCGTGCAGAGCGTCGATGCGCTCGTTCGACTCCGACGTTCGGCGACGGACGCCCGCGATCTCGTGTCCGTACTGAAGGACCGAGAAGCGAATGCGATCGGGCGAGGGGGACCCGCATGAGCCAACGGGTCCTCGACAAGCTCAGAGAGCGCTTCGGAACGGCGATCCTCGAGACGCATTCGCAGTTCGGCGACGACACGGCCCTGGTCGACCCAGCGCAGTGGAAGGCCATCTGTACCTTTCTGCGTGAGGATCCGGCCCTCGACTTCGACCTGCCGGTCGACCTCTGCGGTGTCGACTACCCGGGTCGGCTTCCGCGCACCGAGGTCGTCATGCATCTTTACTCCATTTCCCAACGTCATCGCATTCGCCTCAAGGCGCGCGTCGGCGACGAGGACATGGAGGGCGCGGACCTCGACAGCGTCACGTCGATCTGGCCCGGCATGAACTGGCTGGAACGTGAGGTTTACGACATGAGCGGCGTCCGTTTCCGCGGGCACCCCGACTTGCGGCGTATCCTCATGTATCCAGAGTTCGAAGGACACCCGCTGCAGAAGACGTACGCTGCGGACCGTACGCAACCGCTCGTGCCGTACCGTACCGAGGAGGAAGCGGGGCTGCCCCTTCACAAGCTCGAGCCCTTCGGGCCCGACGAGGGGATGCCCTTCGGCCGAGCGTACACGCGTCCGGAGGACAACTGATGGAAGCGCTCGACGTCGAGCTCGACGAGGGCGAGCTCGAGCTCCCGGCGGAGCCGATGCAGTTGAACCTGGGGCCGTCACATCCCGCGATGCACGGCACGGTGAGGGTCGTCCTCGAGCTCTCCGGCGAAACCATCGTCAAGGCCGACGTGCAGGTCGGCTATCTGCACCGCGGCTTCGAGAAGATGTGCGAGCGCGGCACGTGGACCCAGGTCTTCCCATACGTCGACCGGCTCAACTACGTGTCCCCGATGCTCAACAACGTCGGCTTCGCGCTCGCCGTCGAGAAGCTCTGCGGACTGGTCGTGCCCGATCGCTGCCAGTGGTACCGCATGGCGCTCGGGGAGCTGGCGCGTATCAGCGACCACCTGACGTGCGACGGCGCGATGGCGATGGAGCTCGGCGCGTTCACGCCGTTTCTATGGTTTCTCAAGGCGCGCGAGATGGTCTGGGACATCCTCGAAGAGGAGACCGGCGCTCGGCTGACGCACTCGTTCGGACGCATCGGCGGCATGGCCCATCCGCCGACACCCGATTTCAAAGGCCTCTGTCAGGCCGCACTGCCGAAGATCCTCGATCTCGTCCAAGAGGGCGAGCGGATGCTCCTCAAGAATCGCATCTTCCTCGACCGCCTCGAGAACGTCGGCGCGATGAGCGGCGCGGACGCGGTCGCCCTCGGCTGGACCGGCCCATGTCTTCGGGCGACGGGGGTTGCTTACGATATCCGCAAGGCCCACCCTTACTTGAAATACGACGAGGTCGACTTCGACGTTCCGGTCGGTACGCGGGGCGACACGCTCGACCGCTTCCTCGTTCGTCTCGGAGAGATCCGTCAGAGCAAGCGCATCATCGAGCAATCCATCGAGCGTATGGCGGATGACGGTCCGATCAACTGCTATGCCCCGTCTGTCATGCTGCCCGAAAAGATGGCCGTGTATACGACCATCGAAGCGACGATTCAGCACTTCAAGCTCGTCATGGAGGGCGCGAAGATCCCGAAAGGCGAGGTGTACTCGTACACCGAGGCGGGCAACGGCGAGCTCGGGTACTACCTCGTCTCGGACGGGAGCGGGACGCCGTATCGTGTTCGAGTCCGGCCGCCGTGTTTCCAGATTACCGGGGGTCTCTCCAAGCTGCTCGAGGGGCGGATGCTCAGTGACATCGTCCCGACGTTCGGTTCGCTGAACATGATCGGCGGCGAGTGTGACCACTGACGCGAAACACTTTGCTTTGCTTCTCGTGAACGCCTTCATCAGGTACGGACGCTGACGGATGCCCAACTTCAAACTCGACGGCAACACGATTCCCTTCGCACCGGGCGATACGATCATTCGTGCGGCGTGGCGCCACGGGATCGAAATCCCGCACTACTGCTGGCACCCCGGCCTGTCGGCGCCCGCGAACTGCCGCATGTGCCTCGTCGAGATCAAACCCAAGCCCGGCCAGCGGCCGGTGACCCTCGACGTCCTCGATTGGGATGCGAAGAGCGGGGAGTACCACACACGGCAAAAGCCCAAGCTCCAGCCTGCGTGCTACGT
>JALYHX010000361.1 GCA_030776305.1 Myxococcota bacterium | reverse complement strand
CCTGCCACGGCATGAACGCGACGAGGACATTTTGGCCAAGCGCGAGCTCGCCCATATCGCAGCTTGGACCGTCCGCCAGGACCTCGACTGCCTTGACGCGGTCGCCCGCCCGGACAATCGGCGTCTGGTTGTAACAAGTAGACTGGTTCGAGCGCTGGAACTTCATCAAGGGGTAGATGTCCGGAATCTCGGGCTTGTCGCTGTCAGGCCGGACGACGATCCGCGTTGCATCCACGCTTTCCACCTGCCCATCGCGACGCGCCAGCGTGCAGACTCCCGAATCGCGCGCGAGCTTTCCCTCCATTCCGGTGCCCACGAACGGGGCATGGCTCCGAATGAGTGGCACCGCCTGGCGTTGCATGTTCGCGCCCATGAGGGCTCGATTGGCGTCGTCGTGCTCGAGAAACGGCACGAGCGCCGCTGCGACGCTGACCATCTGGTTGGGCGCGACGTCCATCAGTTGGACCATGTCCGGCGTGACCATGTGAAAGTCGCCGTTGAGGCGCGCGCTGACGAGCGCCTCGCGGAACCGGTTGCGCTCATCGACCTGGGCCGACGCCTGCGCGATGTACTTCCCCTCTTCTTCGAGGGCGGAGTACCACGACACGTCGTCCGTGATCTTTCCTTCCGAGACCCGCCGGTACGGCGTTTCCACGAACCCGTACTCGTTGACACGCGCGAAGGTCGACAGCGACGCGATGAGTCCGATGTTCGGCCCCTCCGGCGTCTCGATTGGGCAGATGCGTCCGTAGTGCGTCGGGTGCACGTCGCGCACTTCGAACCCGGCTCGTTCGCGGGTGAGACCCCCGGGGCCGAGGGCCGAGAGGCGACGCTTGTGCGTCACCTCGCTCAACGGGTTCGTCTGGTCCATGAATTGCGAGAGCTGCGAGCTGCCGAAGTACTCCTTGACGACCGCGCTCACGGGCTTCGCGTTGATGAGATCGTGAGGCATGAGCGTGTCGATCTCTTGCGACATGCTCATGCGCTCTTTGATCGCGCGCTCCATGCGCACGAGACCGATGCGATACTGATTCTCCATCAGCTCGCCGACCGCGCGTACCCGCCGATTGCCGAGGTGGTCGATGTCGTCTACCGAGCCGCGCCCGTTCTTGAGCTCGATGAGATGGCGAACCGTCTCGAGGATGTCCTGCGGCGTGAGCACCGCGGTGTCCAGCGACGGACGCTGGTCCTCGGGCAGGTCCCGATAGAACTTGTAGTTGAGCTTCAGTCGGCCGACCTTCGAGAGGTCGTAACGTTCCGGGTTGAAGAACAAGTTGTGAAAGAGCGTCTTCGCCGTCTCGAGCGTGGGCGGATCACCAGGACGCAGGCGGCGATAGATCTCCATGATCGCGTCTTCGGTCGTCTTGACCTTCTCCGCGAGCAAGGTGTCGCGCAGGTACGACCCCACGTTCAGCCCGTCGATGAACAGGATCTTGAACTCTTCGATCCCTGCCTCGCGGAGCTTCTCGAGCTTCGCTTCGGTCACCTCTTCGTTCACCTCGAGGACGACTTCGCCGGTCTCCTTGTCGACCACGTCGTGCGCGGCGACTTTACCGACCAGTTCCTCGCCGTCGATTGGCAGCCGATCGAGCTTCGATTCACGGAGCTTCTTGATGGCCGCCTTCGTGAACTTGGTGTTCTTCTTGACGATGACTTCGCTGCCGACCTTGATGTCGCGCGTCGCACGCTGACCCGGAAGGAGATCGAACTCGACGCTCCTCGCGTACTTGCCGCCCTTCTCGAGGTAGATCTCTTCGGTGTTGTAAAAGTAGTTGAGCAGGTCCTGCGTCGAGTAACCGAGCGCACGCAGGAGCACCGTCGCGTGCATCTTTCGACGACGGTCGATGCGCACGAACATGATGTCCTTCGGGTCGAACTCGAAATCGAGCCACGAACCGCGGTAAGGAATGATGCGCGCGCTATAGAGAACCTTGCCGCTCGAGTGTGTCTTGCCCTTGTCGTGGTCGAAGAAGACACCCGGGCTGCGATGGAGCTGGCTGACGACGACGCGTTCGGTCCCGTTGATGATGAACGTTCCCGTCTCGGTCATCAGCGGGATTTCGCCGAAGTAGACCTCTTGTTCCTTGATGTCGCGCACGATGCGTTCGCCGCCATCGCGCGTGTCGTAAATCATCAACTGCGTCGTGACCTTGATCGGCGCAGCGAACGTCATGCCCCGCTGGCGGCACTCCTCGACGTCGTATTTCGGGCGTTCGAGGTTGTAGCTGACGAATACGAGCTCGCTCGTCCCGTTGAAGTCCTTGATGGGAAAGACGCTCCGGAACACCGCCTGGAGCCCGACCTCCGCGCGATCGCTCTGCGCGACGTTGGATTGGAGGAACTTGTCGTACGACGTTTTCTGAATGTCGATGAGGTTCGGAACCTCGATGACCTTTCGAACACGTCCAAGATGCTTGCGGATGCGGAAGTTCGATTGGATGACGCTCGCCATCACTGCTCCTGACGATTTCGCCTGCTGGCTTTTTCCCTTGGCGCTTGGCGCCGCGGGCGTGGGCCTAGCCGACGCGGGGACGGGAACTAACTTTTGTGGATCGGCCTGGCACTCTCATTGCCAAGCATGGGTCTGGGACGCCGCGTTCGTGGACCTTAGTCGGAAATCTGAGCGCGTAAAGCAAAAGGCACGCCGGAATGAGAACGCGGAGGGTAGCTTGCCGTAAGGATTGTGCAAATACCTCATCCGCAACGTCTCCGCCGGGGTGGCTCCGCGTGGGGTTGGCGGAAAAGAGCGCCGCTCCCCTTCGCAGAGCAGCCGCGTCCAGCGCGACGAATGCTCGTCACTTACTTGAGCTCGACCTTTGCGCCCGCGTCTTCGAGCTTCTTCTTCATGTCCTCGGCTTCGGCCTTGGAGATCGCCTCTTTGAGCGTCTTCGGCGCACCCTCGACCAGGTCCTTGGCTTCCTTGAGGCCGAGACCCGTGATCTCGCGCACGACCTTGATGACGGCGATCTTGTTGCTTCCCGCCTCCTTCAGTTCGACGTTGAACTCGGTCTTCTCCTC
>JALYHX010000360.1 GCA_030776305.1 Myxococcota bacterium | reverse complement strand
GAATTGTCCTCGGATGTTTTGAAGATTGCGACGGTGATCGAATGAACGCGCGTCTGCTGCCGATCGCAGGGTGGATATTGGCGACGATCGCGTGGTCGTCTCCCGGGCGCGCCGGGGATCAGGACCTCGAAGGTCTGCTCAACGAAGCCGTCGTCACGGCGGCCTCGGACACCGCGGAGACGGGACGCGATGCCCCCGCCACGTCGACGGTCATCACCGGCGAGAGTCTTCAGAGGTACGGCATCCAAACGCTTGCGGAGGCGCTGAACTTGCTCGGGCTCGGCACGATGAGCGGCCAGAGTACCGCAGGCGGATCGACCGACATGGGAGCGCGGGGCGTGACGATCGCCAACTCGCATTGGGAGCATTTTCTCCTGCTCATCGACGGAGCCCGTGCGAATGGGGTCTTCTATGGCGAGGCCGACTACGGCCCCGCGGCGGTGCCACTCGAGATCGTGGACCACATCGAAGTGATTCTCGGGCCGGGGTCGGTCTTGTACGGATCGAACGCGATGCTGGGAGTGATCAATGTGGTGACGAAGGGGGCGAAAGACTTCTCGGGGTTCAGGGTGGGCATCGATTCGGCGGTTTCAATCAACGCGCGGCCGTGGGCCGCTTTCGGAGGAAAGTTCGAAGCGTTCGGCTCCCACGGCGAGGTGACCGCAGAATTGGAGTACTTCAGGCAGTGGGGCCCGAATCTGTACTTCGATGCCGTCAACGGAGGCGTCGATCCCGCCACCGGACGGCCTTACCGTTACACGACCGCGTCGATCGGCACGGGCGTCTGGGGTGGTGCCAACTCGACGAAGTTGTCGGAGGGGGAGTCGCCGTCGCTCGTGGGTCGTATCCGCCTGGGAAAATTCGAGCTCAGCATGAACGGCCAGGTGTCACGGGCTCCAATCCGCGCGTCCGCCGTCGACTTCGATGCTGGGGCGTCCAATTCGAGTCGCCGCATCCTGCTCAACCTCGCATACTCCGACCAGGTGTCCGCCATTCTGGCGGTGAAGGCTCACGCGTATTTGAACGCCGAGGACGCGACGACCACGCTGTACACGTCCTGGGCGCCGGAGTGCGCGCACACCGATATCGATTGCCGCAACGAGCTTCTGAACCAGGGCATCGTAACCGGATTCGAGGCGACGCCCTCGTTCGATTGGTTTGGAAATGGAACGTTCGTCACGCTTGTCGGCGCCGATGTCGCCTTGCGCTCGGGGCGATCGATCTTCAACCAGTACAACGCGGCGACGGATCGACCGGTCGCGGTGAGTACCGGCATGGTCGATCACCAGGACGTCGCCTTCGGCGCCTATGCTGAGCAAACGTGGAACCCGTCGAGTTGGCTGGGAATCAACGGCGGCGGAAGGCTCGACTACGACCCGCGCTTTTCACCCGTCCTGTCCCCGCGAATCGCGGTGCGGGTCGATCCATGGCGTGGTGGGACGCTCAAAGTCATTTATTCGGAGGCGTTCCGCGCCCCGAGCTTTTTCGAGAGTTATTTTTCGCATCCGCTCAATCCGTTGCCGGACAACCTCAAGCCGGAGCGCGTGCGCTCGGTCGAGACGTCCGTCGAACAGCGATACGCGGCGCAGAGGCTGATGTTCGGCGCATTCGCCACGCAATGGTCGGATCTCATTTCGTACTACAACTTCTCCCGCGAAGAGGCACGGGAGTACGTGGCCGAGGGTAGGGCTCTCTTGCCGCCGCTCTATCAATATCGAAACCTTTCGACCGTAAGGAACTGGGGCTACAACGCGGCGTTCGAGGGGACCTTCGCGGCCAGAACGTTGCAATATGGAGTCAACTTGACGGCCGCGATGGCCCGCGTCGACGACGCGGGGACAACGTCGCCGATGACGGTGTCTCCGCGCGTCTTCGGCAATGCCCATGTCGCCTATCGTCTTCCGGACGACCTGCCCACCTTGGCGCTCGCGGCCAGCATTCAAAGTGAGCGGCCCGTCGAGAACGCATTTGTGTCGAACTTCAGCACGATTCCATATGTTTCGGCGCAGCTCGTCCTTCGCGCCACTGTATCGGGGGAATTTCCATGGGTGCCTGGGCTTTGGTACCGAGTCACGGGATTCTACTCGACGACGACTCGAGAACCGTATTTGCCGGGACCAAACGTGGCCGCCTCCGCGCAATACGCTTCTCCCGCATTGTTGCCCATCGACCGCGCTCGCCTCATCGTCGGCCTGGAGTACCGGTTCAATCCATGAAGTCGGCTATCCGCGTCTCCACACGGTTGCTCACAGTCGTCCTCTCGCATGGAGTGGTTGGCTGTCTCAACTTCTCTCCCATCACCAGCATTCCGCTCGAGGAGGGTGGTCGAACTGCAGAGGCAGGAGCGGATGGTGCGCCGGTTCAAACTGCGTGTCTGTCTTGCGCGAGCAAGGATTCGGATGCGGGAGGATGCGCAGGCGAATCCGCGCGGTGCGACACGTTTCTGGAGTGCCGGGCGACCACCCAGTGCGTGGTCAACCAGTGTTTTCCTCCGAGCGCCGACATCCTGCTTTGCCTCGGAGCTTGCAAACAGGACGGCGGGATCGCAGCTTCGCAGGGGCCGGCCAACGATGCGTTCGCCGCGTTTCTCCAATGCATGACGCAACA
>JALYHX010000359.1 GCA_030776305.1 Myxococcota bacterium | reverse complement strand
GAGCGAGGCCGGCGGCGACCCGCGCGGAGCGTACTGAAGTAGGCGAGCACGCTCGACGCCAGGATCGCGAAGCTATCGGCGAAAAACACCAGACTTCTAGACCACCACGCCGCCGCCGATGGGCAGCTGCTCGCGCGTGAAATTGCGGACGCCTCGTTCGAGCACGAGGACATCGTCCTCGATCCGCACCCCGCCGAGGGGCGCCAGCGCATCGACGAGGTTCCAGTCCACGATGGCTGCCCTTTCTGGATCGGCTCGGAGCTCTGCGAGGAGCGCGTCGATGAAGTAAATTCCCGGCTCTATCGTCAAAACCTGACCGACGGAGACATCGCTCGTATTGCGCAGGAGCGGGTTGTCCCCGCGAGGTGCCCTCAGCCCGCAGCCGACGTCATGGGTCTGAAGCCCGAGGGAATGGCCAAGGCCGTGAGGGTAAAATGCGCGCGTCACCCCGCTGGCGGCGGTCTCGTCCGCGGACGCGCGCACCACCCCGGTCTCCCGAAGAATGCGCGCGACTTGCCGGTGAGACTCGTCGTGCAGCGCTTCGTACGGCGTCCCAACGCGCAGCGCGGCGCACAGGCGCTGCTGCATCGCCTCGACCCCCGCAACGAGCTGCGCGAACGCGCTTGCCGCCGCGCCCGGTCCCTTCACCCAAGTCCGCGTCACGTCGGAACAATATCCACGGCACGTCGCTCCAGCGTCGACGAGGAGCGACTCCGCCGCGCGCGAGGGAGCATGCCGCCCGTACGCGATGTGGTGGAGCGTCGCCGCGTTCTCTCCGATGGCGACGATGTTCTTGTAAGGCGTTTCGGGGTCATCTTGTGCCGTTGCCCTCAGAAAGAGCAGGTGCAAATCGAGCTCGGACGCGTTCCCGGCCGCGAATGCGTCGCGAAGGGCCTCGTGTCCGGCGCGCGCCCGCCGGTTCGCTTCCGCGATGCACGCCGCCTCGTATGGCGTCTTGGTCCCGCGGAGCGCGTCGAGCGCCAGAAGGAGCTCCGTAGGGCACGCCGAGTCCGCACCAAGCCCCCACTCGTTCGCTCGCGAGGGGTCCTCTCCGATGAAAGCGATACGTCCGTTCGGCAGATGGCTTTTGGCCTCGCGAGGACTGTGGACGCGCACGACATCGAGGGCCTCGTAGAACGCCTCGCTCTCGGGAGGTCTTGGCCGTTCCCAGATGCTCTCGCGAGGAAGCCGAATGAGCTTGGCCTTGTTCGCGGGCTGGACGACGAGCAAGCAGTCCGGTTCTGACAGCGGCAGCCAGTGCTGGAAGTGAGGGCACGGGCGCAATGGCCACAGCTGGTCGTCGAATTGGCTGCGCTTGACGAGCACACCCGAATGAATCATCACCGCGTCCCAACGTTGCTCGACGAGTACTCGCGCAAACCGCCGTTCGAGGTCCGTAACGTGCGCGAAGTAGAGGCGATCGAGTTGGTGGGCGTCCATTCGTCGGAGCGTATCCCCACCCCAACCCCGCCGAACCTCCGCCGCGACTCTTTGCGGAGCGGGACGGCACGGCGCGGCCGCAGTTCGCGAGAGATGGGGCTGGTCCCTGGCGCCCCAGGGGGGGAGTGAAGGGTCGACCAAGCGGGGGCTCAGGGCCCCACCCGTCTGCCGCCGCTTCGCGTGACCGCTGGTTTACACATCCCCGCAACCCTGGTATGGACGGCCGCTCGTTCGAATTTTGAACGAGACGAGGCGTGCTGAAGCGTCTGCGAAACGCCGCAGACGGCCAACCACTCGGAATCGCAGGCATTGGCGCTCGGGGTGTGAACGCAGTGCCCAAACGAAACCATCGAGAGGTTCGCATGAAGTCCATCTCGCAGCGCTCGGCACTCCGCTGGGTGAAGAGCTTTGCGTCTACAACCAAAGCAGGCGTGGCCATGGTCACGATCCTGGTAGCGTCGCTGTTTGGCGTTCCCGCATTCGCACAAGTCCCCGGTGCGGCGCATGCTGGGGGCGAGGATACACTCGCCATTCCTGCTCAGCTCGATACGCAGGAGTTTTTCGGCATCGTCGCCAGCAAGCTCCTGATGATCGGCCTGGGCGTCTGCGCCCTGGGTGTCATCTTCGGCCTGGTCGTCTACGTCCAGCTCAAGAACGCCCCAGTTCACAAGGCCATGCGAGAAGTCTCGGAGCTCATCTTCGAGACCTGCAAGACGTACCTGTTCACGCAGGCCAGATTCCTCGGCTTGCTGTGGCTCTTCATCGGCGGCGTCATCGTCGTCTACTACGGGGTGCTCAAGGGGGAACCGATCAGCACGGTCCTCCTCATTCTCATCTTCAGCATCATCGGGATCGTCGGCAGTGCGACGGTTGCGCTCTTCGGCATTCGTGTGAACACGTTCGCCAACAGCCGCACGGCATTCGCCGCCCTCCGCGGAAAGCCGTACCC
>JALYHX010000358.1 GCA_030776305.1 Myxococcota bacterium | reverse complement strand
CGACGGGCGTCGATGGCTTCAATCTTTGGAGTATGTTCGTCGCCGTAATCGGCGCGATTGTGGTGCTCGTCGTGAAGCACGCCCTCATGGGGCGCGGGCGGGCCCACGCCTGATACCCGGCAGCGTGTGCCGGAAAGGGGGGGCCCTAGCGGGCTGCTTGGGTCTTCGTGCTCTCAGCGTCTTGGGCAAGGCGGAGCTCACGAGGGCTCCGCGGCGGCGGACATTACTGTCCGGAACCTACGCGCCGCTCAACAACGCGCACGAGAACCGGGCTGTGTCGCTCGTTGCCGGGTGGGAACTGACAAAGCGGTTGTCGCGCCGTCTCGGACACCCCGCGGAAACTTCGGCACTCAAGTCCCCCCCCCGTGGCGGCCAATCGACCGTCAACGGTGGTCATTCTTCTTTCCGCGCTGTTCGGCTCGACGCAAAGTCTCGCCCTGCTCACCGTCGAGCGCTTTTTCTGCCTTCTTCGCCAGCTCTTTTACGAGCTTGGGATTGGATGCCATACGCTCCGCGCCGGCATCATAACGACGCGCGGCCGAGCGGCTCCCCTCACCCTCGTTTCCCGATTCCGCGCCCGGCGTGGCTGATTGCGCGGCTTCACGCTTCGATGGACGACCGCCCTTCGGTGTCGATTGCTTCTGCACGTCGCACCTCCTCCCCGGGAGACGCATAACGCGTGCCACTGGGCCCCGAGGAGTCAACCTGTCACTTCATACAAAGAGCCCCGGTGCGACACTTTTCCATCCTCGAGATCGTGTCGAGCGGATGGCTGCACTCTTCGCTACGAATCCCGTTCATGCACTTGTCCAGCTGCGCCTCGTCGATACCTTTAGGGCATTCGTACGAGTTCAAATCATTTGCCAGCCCGCCGCGCATCTGGTCCATGCAGACGTCGCGCGAGGCGTATTTTTGGCCGGCCCCCACATTGTTGCACGTCTGTTCGCGATCGCACCGCGCGGCGGCCAACTTACCCACGATTGCGGAGTCAGCTTTTTGCGCAGTCTGAGCACTCGTTACCCCCGTTCCGGAGACAGCCGGCTCCTGATTGGAGCCACCGCACGCGGCGAGAAAACCCATGGTCGCGAGAGAGAAACCGAACGTGGCTCTGATGAGGTGGTGGTTCATGGCCGGGTCGGCATGCATTTGCCGGGCCGCCTCGCGCCGTTTGGGCTGCTGGAGTATTTGGACGTTGCGTATGCGCCTCGTGCAGCCTCCTGCAGTCGGCGTGCGTTGGCTCGCCTCCAGTGACTCCGTCCGCGCGGAAGGACGCCAAGGGATCCCGGCTCTTGGTACGGCCGTGCCCACGGAAGGACCATTGACGCCACGTGCGTGACAGTATGCCTCGTCACCGCACTCTTTCGCCCCTGCCCAGCGAACCGCCCTTCACGTGTATGGCAGACCGTTCGCCACCGAAGAGCGTCCTCGGTGGATGGGAAGTTGTCGAATTGTGACGCGCCGGTGCTCAACGGGCACGTTGAATGCTTTCGCCTGAAACGAGAGGGCGCAGGTGCAATATGCCGAACAAGAAGATTCCGACCAACAATTCCCCAAAGAACAGGACCACCAGGACTCCGCGCGTCGCGGCGATGGTTCCGTCGCGGATGACGAAGGCGGTGAGGACCCTTGTCGTCCCAGGAGCCGCGTTGATTGGCAGCGGGCTCGTCGCGACTGCTGGTGTCTTGATGAGAGAGCAGCTCGAGCGGGTGTTGCGTGCTGCCTTGAAGTCGGCAGCTGCTAGTGGTGCGTCAGCGAGAAAGGTCGCCGAGGAAATCCATATGGAAAGACTCCTCGCCCGCGTGGGGCTAAAAACGAAGCGGCGTTCTGCCTCGGCCGTGATCCTAGGAGCGTTTGCGGGCGCAATCGCGGGATCGGCCATGACGGTGTGGGTTGCGCCAATGGTCAAGCGACAAATGGAATCCCGTCTGGCACCCGAAATGCTCCGCAAAGAGCCGATGACCAACAATTCGGTGCACGTAGAGCCTTCGACCTAGGCGCGGTCTCTCTCATCGGGAAACTGACTCGGCGCGTCACTTACAGTATTGAGTAACCATGGGCGAAAGGGAAACAGTGAACGGATCGGGGCTTGGCAGTCCTCCGAGGAGTTTCGCGAATCGCGTCTTGATCCCTGCGGGATAGGCATTGTTCGGGTCTGCGGGACGCGCGAAGCCAGGGCCCATCAGGTGGGAAATAAGGCCAATGACGACGTCGCCCGCGCTGCCCATGCCCTGACAATATTGAGCTGCGTAGACCGCATTGGCTCCGCCATTCCCCGTTGCATTCAGGAAGTAGTACCAAGTCGCCAACCCAATGTTGCAAGCGGGGTCCTCCATGAAGCTGAGATTACCAACGGTCCCGCCGTTGGCTCGCCAAAATGAGGCGACGTCGGCCTGAGATATGAGTGCCAAAGGCCAGCTGCAGCCGATCGCGGCCATTTTGGGCTGGGAACCATAGTAATTGTAATCGTGCACCGTCGAGCTGAAACGAATTTGTAAAAGGCCCACGGTCGGATCGTTAGACCCCGTTTGAGTCGCGTACGCATCGTAGACAACTGAAGGAGAGCCTGGTGGCCCGGGCGTCGGCTGTCCAGGCACATACGAGCTCTCGGCCACGATTGCGCCCGCAATGATTGCTTCGCAGTACATTTGCCAATTGGGTAAAGAAGGGGCAAACGCAGCACAGCTGCCAACGATAGAATTGACCAGTTTGTCCCTAGCGGCGCCTACGGGAAAGTGACTGTTAATGTTCGCGTAGGCATAGTTCTCCAGGCCGCTACTTGCGTTGCCCAGCCACCCTGCGACCCTGCCGATGTCGGTCGCGCTCAAGCCGCCATCGAGGCCGACGCTGCCAGCGTCCGGCGCTCCTGACCCCGAAGATGACCCCGAGCCGGAGCCGGAGCCAGAACCCGATCCGGAGGGGAGACCAGAATCCGAGCTGGCTCTGGAGCCAGAGTCTGAACCGGACTGAGAGCTCGAGTCCGAGGAACTCGACATCGAGGTTCCAGAGTCAGGCTGGCTGTCCCAACTCGACCCGTCGCTCGACAAGTACCCCGAATCCGAAATACTCGTGGTCACCGAGCCCGAATCGGAGCCGCCCTCGACGCCGTTGCTCCAGGCGGGCCCACCGGACGACGACGTACAGGCCGGGAAAACTGCCGCAAAAATCAGGATTCGATTCCGATGATGATGCATCGTCACCTTGCTTGGGCGGGGCAACAGGAGCTTCTTGAATTCGTCCCCATTGGCCACGGTGCAACGGGCTACTCGCGTCAAGGCTAGACGCAGGATAGCCTCACCGGACAACCGTAACGTCGGAATACTGGTGCGATGGAAATCTCGAGGGTCACTGTCCAAAACAGACCTCGACTCGGAGGGCAATCCGAGCCGGCGGCCTCTGCGACTTCCGCCTCAAGGCAGCGTCTGGGCCAATTGAATGGAAG
>JALYHX010000357.1 GCA_030776305.1 Myxococcota bacterium | reverse complement strand
ATCGTGGCGGCCCCTCTACGATCCATACGGACCACGAGGGCATGTACCGTTTGCCCGCTCATGGTCGGATCCCCGAGGAGGCCGCGATGCTCACTACGCTCGTTCATGCCCAACAACGCCGCGTGCTCCGCCGCGGTGTGCGCGTCGATTGCCAGGTCGTCCGCGAGCGCGATTTCAGGCTCGTTGGCAGCCGTGCGCTGGATCTCTCGCCCCACGGTATGCTCGTTTTTTCACAAGAGCCCGTATTGACGGGCGAACCGCTGGTCGTTGCGTTTCGACTACCGCAGAGCATGTGGTGGTTCGACGCGGAGGCCACGGTCGCACGCGTCGTCCACGGACGGCGCCCAGGCGATCTCGGGCGATGTTTCGGTCTCGAATTCGATGCCATCGATCGGTCGGTCCAGTATTTCTTGCATATGGCGCTGCAGGGCGTCCCTCCGCCCGTCCCGAGGCGCGAGCAGCGAATCGACTACGCAGCGAGCGTGAAGCTCGCAGCCGTATCGTGAACTTGGCCCTCTCCACGACCCAGCCCCTACGATCCCAAGAGAGGCTTCCACCATGGCGAACCTGGCTCACTCGTTCCGCATGCTCACGCCATCGCTCGTTCGTGCGGCGTGTGGCCAGCTGGCAGCCAATCGCCGGGGCGAGATGCGTCGGGCACTGCGCCTGGGCTGTCGGGTCAGGCGGCGCGACGGTCGACTCGTCGGCGACCGCACGGTGGATCTCTCGCCGCAGGGGATGCTCGTCTGTTCGGACGAGCGCCTCCCGCAGGGCGCACGACTCCTCGTGAGCTTTCAAGCGACCGACTTCCCCCTTTGGTTCGACACCCACGCCACCGTCCGACGCATTGTCGAGGGCCGGCGCCCCGGAGACAGCGGTCGGGCGATTGGTCTGCACTTCGAATCGTTCCCCGCGGTCTCGAGGCTGATCCTGCGCGGACACCTCCGCAAGGCCACGCCCGTCGTTCCGCAGCGCGACGTCCCTCCCGAACTCGCCCCGCGTCCAGTCGTCGACTATGCGGAGGCCGTACGCCGCGTCATGCTCGAGCGCTGAGAACCGCCCCGGCGGCCCAACTTTCTCCCTCAGGATCGCCCTAGTCTCCAGCATCCGAGGGGCGGAACGCGCGCTCCGGGTCGGCCGCCGGCCGGCGCACCACGCCGTGACGCGTATCGAGCGCGTCCACCATCCAGCCGTTTCCCGCATAGACCCCCACATGGCCGGGCCACCAGAGGATATCTCCGGCGCGCACGTCGTCGAGGGGCACCTCGGAGAGCGCCGATGCAATGGCGCCCGTCGTACGGGGCAAGCGCACGCCCACCGACTCCCACGCCCGCTGCACGAGTCCCGAGCAGTCGAAGCACTCGGGACCCGTGCCGCCCCAGCAATATCGCCTCCCCACCTGCGCAAACGCGAACTCGACGACCATCCATGCGCGACGGGACGTCGGCGGCTCCCTCGCGACCCACGCGCGCTCGACGAGTCGCGGCGCCGCACGCACTCGGTGCGTCGACGACGAGCAGGCCAGGAGTGCGAGAGAAAGCAGCGCTGGCGCGATGACACGCATGGGCCCATGATTGCGCGCGATCGCCCCGAACGTGAAATTCTCGACACTCCATTTGCCCTTGCGGTCACTACGTGCTTTCGAGGAGCCACTCATGATGCGAACCATGAATCTCGCGATTGTCCCTTGTGTCATAGCGGCGGCTGCTGCTTCTTGCGGAGGCTCGACGCAGCCAGCGAACGTCCCGACGTCTGCCAGCGAGTCCGGCGGTAGTTTGCCCGCACCCGCAGCGACCGGGGGTTCGCCTTCGACAGGCGTTTCTGAGCCTCCTTCGTCCTTGCCGCCACCGGTAGCCGCGACCGAGGCCAAAGCGCCCGTACAGGTCACGCCTCCCGCTCCCGAAGGCAACCCGTTCGCGAATGCGCGCTTTTACATCAGTCCGGGATACGTCGCCAAAGTCGAGGCTTCGATCAAAGCGTCGCCGGCGGATGCCGCGCTGTTGAAAAAAGTGGAGAGTTATCCGACGGCCGTCTGGCTCTCTTCGATAAAAGCAGTGAGCACGGTGTCGAAGACGCTGGATGACGCGCTGGCCCAGCAGAAGAAGGGAGGGACGCCGGTCGTCACGGTGTTTGCAATCTACGACTTGCCCGAGCGCGACTGTGCGGCCTCGGCATCCAACGGCGAGCTCACCATCGCCAACGGCGGTGAGAAAAAGTACGAAAGAGAGTTCATCGACAAGATCGCGGCGGCGTTCAAGGCGCATCCGGGACAACGCATCGTCGCGATCGTCGAGCCGGACTCACTGGCCAATCTTGCGACGAACATGAACATCCCGAAGTGCGCGGCAGCCGACCCGGCCTACCGGCACTCGATCGCCTATGCCGTAAAGACGCTGTCGATGCCGAACGTGTCGCTTTACCTGGACGCCGCGCACGCCGGATGGCTTGGCTGGTCGAAGAATCGCGAGAAAATCGCGAAGATCTTCTCCGAGGTCCTCACCGAAGCCGGCGGCGCCGACAAGGTTCGAGGCTTTGCCACGAACGTATCCAACTACGACACCCTCACGCCCGGAGATCTCGCCAAGCTCGAGCCATCGGACCCGTGCCCGGACGAACTCACGTACGTGAAGATCCTCGACACGGCGCTGAGCGAGGCGGGGATTGCGGGCAAGGGGTTCGTCATCGACACGAGCCGCAATGGGCGCTCGGGAATCCGAACGAAGGCGGGCAGCTGGTGCAACGTCAAAGGTGCGGGGCTCGGCGAACGTCCGCGCGCGACGCCCGCGCCGCTCGTCGACGCTTATTTTTGGATCAAGCCTCCGGGAGAAGCCGACGGAGGTTCGGACTCCACCAAGTCCGGGTTCGACGAGAACTGCGGGCCGAAGTCTCCCGACAGCGAGCAGGGCGCTCCGCCCGCAGGCGAATGGTTCGGGAAGTATTTCATCGAGCTTGCCCGAAACGCGAATCCGTCTCTCTGACGAGGAATCCCGTTTGGGAAAGGCGAGCAAGTGGTGGGCTCGGTCGGAGTTGGAGCCGCTACTTCCGATCCGGTCCGGTCGGTAGGCGCTGCTTCGAGTCTGGACCGGTCGGCCCGCTCGGCTTCTGGCGTTCGAGCCCGTCGCGCGCCGCACGCCAGACCTCTTGCACATGCGGCTCGGCGTCGCCCGGCGGGTCGAGCGTGCGCGCCGTGGCCAAGCCGTCGATGCATTCTTGCCAACGTCCACGCTTGCACGCGTCGAGCGCGCCGGCGCGGAGCTGCTCGGCGGTCGCCTTCGTCGACGCCGTCGAACCGTCGAGGACGACGTCGATGCCCTTGGCGTCTCGCTGACCGAACTGCCCCGCGGCGTACATTGCGCCCGCCACGACGGAAGGCGTGAGGGTCGCGGCGACAACCATGGTCCATCGGGCCCCGGGCGACCGGCGAGGTGCGGGCGGCGGTCCGCTGACCGAGGCCCCGCGGTCGGGAGGTTGCCGCTCGCTGGCGGATCGCACGCGCACGGCG
>JALYHX010000356.1 GCA_030776305.1 Myxococcota bacterium | reverse complement strand
CGTCGGGACCGCGTGGCTCGTGGCAACCGCGCAGACTGCCGGAGCCATCGTGGGCACGGGTGCGCCGTTGGTCGCCGGGGAAGCGCTCGCGGTCACGTCACTCGCGTGGTTGATTGCCCTCGGATCGATCGGTCTCTCGCTGCTGCCTTTGGTGCGACGCGCCCTTGCGTTCGCGTCGTTGCGATGGCCTCGCGCGATCGACCCGGCGCTGACTGGTGCGATCGGTATCGCCGTCAGTGGCCTCATCATCACGGCCGGAGTCTTCGGCGGCGATACGGGCGGGGAAGGGGGAGGACCGCTCGCCATCTTCGGTGTGCTGAAGCGTTCCGAGCTCGACCTGCGTCCCGTGGCCCACATTGCCCTGATTGCCGCGTGCGCGTGGCTTGCACCGCTCGCTCTCTCAGGCAACTCCTGGCGGATCCTGAAGATGGCCATCGCCCTCTCGGGCGTAGCGGCACCGCTTGTGGTGACGGTCCATGAAGCGCGCGCGCTCGAACGGGAGCCTGGTACCGCTCGGGCCATCGAGCGTCATGCGCCACTCGGGCGGATCGCTCTCGCCATCGTCCGCAGAGCAACCGATAGCGACCACGATGGTGCCTCACCCTATTTCGGTGGCGGCGACTGCAACGATGCTGACCCCAACATCTCTCCCTTCGCCGTCGAGATTCCCGGCAACGGCATCGACGAGGACTGCTCGGGTGCCGATTTGCTCATGGCCCAGGCGTCGCGGCCTCCCGCGGCGCAATCGGGCACCGTCGATCGCGACTTCAACCTGATCTTGGTTACCATAGATACGCTTCGCGCCGCGGACATGGGCTTTCTTGGCTACGGCAAGCCCACGACGCCAAATCTCGACGCGCTCGCGGCGCAAGGGGTCGTCTTCAGTCGCGCCTATTCGATGGCCTCGTACACTGGCAAGGCACTCGCGCCGATGCTGATCGGCAGGTATCCGAGCGAGACCGTGCGCGATGGCGGGCACTTCAACAAATATTCGTCAACCAACGTGTTCATCGCGACGCGCCTCAAAGAGGCCGGAGTCTTTACGATGGGCGCGGCGTCGCACTGGTATTTCCGCGAGTCGTGGGGGGTCACGCAGGGTTTTCAGATCTTCGACTTGTCCGCGACTCCCACGCAGGGTCAAGGAGCGGCCAGTGACTCGACCACGACGAGCGCACAGCTCACCGACGCGGCGCTCGCTCTGCTCGCAAGCAAAGCAGCGTCGCGACGGTTCTTTCTGTGGGTGCACTACTTCGATCCACATCAACAATACGTCCCTCATCCTGGCGCGCCCGACTTCGGCGATCCAGCGAGGCCACCCGGATGGCGCATGCACGCGGCCTACGACGGTGAGGTTTGGTTTACCGACAAGCACATCGGCAGGCTGCTCGACTATGCTCGCGCGCAAGCCTGGTGGAAAGACACCATCGTCGTCGTGACGAGCGATCACGGCGAGGCGATGAACGAGCACGGGATCTCGTTCCAGCACGGCTTCGAAATCTGGGAGCCTCTGATTCGCGTTCCCCTGGTCATTCGCGTGCCAGGCCTCTTGCCGCATGAGGTTCCAGTCAAACGAAGCGTCATCGACCTCGTGCCGACGCTGCTCGACCTGATGCACATCAAGCCACCCGGTCGGGGCGAGCTTTCCGGCGAGAGCATGATGGGAGACATGACGATCAAGCCCGGCGAGCCATTCGAAGAGCGCGACGTTTACCTCGACATGCCGGACGGTCCGTATACGCACATGCGACGCGGCATCATTCACGGCACGACGCCCGGAATGAAGCTGATCCATTATGGCGGCCGACAGTACCAGCTCTACGATTTGGCAGCGGACCCGAACGAGCAAGAGGACCTCGCGAACGAGCCGGCGAGACTTGGGCCGATGATCCAAGTCCTGCAGACGAAGCGCGCCACCCTTCACGAGGTCTATGTGAAGCCCGATGTCGTTCCCGGGCCTTGACGCGCGGACCGCGATTGACGCGATGGGCCCCCCAGGGACCGTTTTGGCCTGTCGGGTCCGTACTGAAGAGGTGATACAAATGAGTTTCTCCTGGTGAAGCTTCAAGTTGCTCGAGCGGTGCTTCCGATCGCGGGCGCCGTATTTGGTGCGGAGATCGCGGGGGTCTTCGAGGCTTGGAGGATTCAGGATCAAGGGCGAGCCTCTCTGGGGGATCTGGCCAACGCCGATGTTGCAGTGCTCGTACCGATTGCGACGATCATCGGGATTGTCGCGGCCGCCGGGGCCTGGATGTGGAATCCGGCGCGGCCTTGGGAAATTGGCGATCTTGGCCGCGTGGGCGGTTTCTTCCGCGGGCTTTCATCCGAAGCGCGCGCGCTCGTATCGGCGGCCGCTCTCGTGACGCCGTCGGCGGTGCTCGTTTGGGCACTCGTGTGTGCGCACGGCGCCCGGGCGGCAC
>JALYHX010000355.1 GCA_030776305.1 Myxococcota bacterium | reverse complement strand
GCAGACCCACTGACCGACGATTGCGGCGAGGATGACGACAGGGAGGCTCAGGACGAGATTCGATTGCTGGACCGGCGAGAGGTCCCCCTCGAACCGCAGCTGGAAACCGAGGAAGCACGCTGCGCTCGCGACCGTCGCATCGCTCAGGATCTCGAAGGCCCTACGGCGCTGCATTCGATAAAGCGCGGGGGGGGGGACGCTCCGCGGCACGTTGAGGCGTGCGTACATCTCTTGGACGTTGGCTTGGGACAGGAACACCGCGAAGTACGCGAGCGCGAGGGCGAAGAGGGCCACGAGCGCGGCCCACACGATCCACGGCACGACCCAGTACAACCCCGCGAGGGCGGCTCCCGCGGCGGCCGCCATGCACAGCATGCCGATCGACCGCTTCATCGAGAAACCGTGCGCGATCAGGCGGTAGTTCGCGTGATCGGCCAGACCTCGCGACACGGGGACGCCCGCGTCGTAGCGCGTGATGATCACGAACAACGTGTTGAGCAGCGGCACGACGAGAAGCAACGGTGGAATCGCAAGGCGCCGGAGAGACGCCCCGGGCCCGATCCATGATCCGTACATCGCACCGAATGCGACGACGAGCCCGAGCGACAGCGATCCCGTATCCCCCAAGAAGACGCGCGCCGGCCTGCGATTCCACACGAGGAATCCGAAGCATGCGCCGGAGACGACGGCGTTCATTTCGGCGATCGGCGTCAGACCGCTCCTGGCTTGAACGACCGCGACGCCAGCAGCGGTCACGCCCAGAAGCGCCGGACACATCCCGTCCATGTTGTCGAGCAAGTTGACCGCGTTGCTCTGGCCGACGAGCCATATGAACGCGATCGGCGCGGCAAGACCGAGGTGCAAGTGGGCCGCCGCGTCGTGTGGAACGGACATCACGAGGGCCACGCTGACCGCCAGCTGCACGATGAGCTTCGCGTTCGGTTGCAGCGGACGCCAGTCGTCGATGAAACCGAGTATGGCGAGGGCGAGCCCGGAAGCGAGCACGGCGAGGGCAGTCCGGTCGCGGTAGAGACCCAACGCGACCGCCGCGGCCGCGACGATGATCCACAGCGCCGCCCCGCCCGACTGGGCGACGGGCCGCTCGTGCCAGGGGTCCTTGGGAGCCACCATCTTGACCCTCGGGGCGAGCGCGATGTGAAGACGCGTCGCGACCGCGGCGGCCAGCGCGGCGCCGGCTCCCATCGCGATCAAGCTCAAGCTCGGCGGGTTCGGTTCCAACGGCCACATGAAGTGCCTCTCAACGGATCGGGCTACTGACCCATCCTCACGTGCGCGGCATCTCGTCCAAATGCTCCTTGTACCATCCGCATGTTTCTTCCAGAGAGCGGATGAGATCCCAACCCGGCTCGAAACCCAGCAAGGACCGCGCTTTCGTCAGACGCGGGATGCGCAGGTCGATGTCGGTGAACTCGGGCTCGCTGAAATGGATCTCCGAGCGCGACCCGACCGCCGCGATGACGCGCTGAGCGAGATCGAGAATCGTGCACGTGTTGCGCGGATTGCCGATGTTGAAATCGTTGCCCACGGCCTCGTCTCGCTCGAGACAACGAACGAGCGCGTCGGTGAAGTCGTCGATGTAGCACCACGACCGGATCTGACTGCCGTCGCCGTGAATGTCGATCGGAAGCCCCCGCAGCGCCCGGACGGCGAACTGAAGGACCGCGTGATCGCCGGTTCGTCGCGGGCCGAAGACGTTGAACGGCCGCACGATGACGGCGGGCATCTTGTCCTCGCGGTAGTAGGCGAACGTCAAGTGCTCCCCCGCGAGCTTCGACGCGCTGTAGCTCCAGCGCGCATCGTTGACGCGACCCACGCTTGCGGCCTGATGCTCTTCGACCCGGAAGCTCATCCCCCCGAAGACTTCGGAGGTCGAGAAGTAGAGAACGCGATGCATCCGCTCGGGCTTCGTGATCGCCTCGAGGACGTTGCGCGTTCCGAGGAAGTTGGTCTCGATCGTCAGCTTCGGGTGCTCGTGCACCCGCTTGACCCCGACGATCGCCGCCATGTGCACGACGATGTCGCAGCCCTCGACGGCGCGGCGAACTTGCTGCACGTCGAGAATGTCGCCCGTGATCGCGCTCACGTTCTTGCGCGACAAGAGGCCGCCGTAGTTGATTGGCCGCCCCTCGAAGCCCGTATCGAAGAGGACGAGCTCGTTCTTGTCCGCGAGCGCGTCCGCGAGATGACTGGCAATGAATCCGGCTCCGCCCGTGAGGAGGATTCGATGACCCGATAACTTGGAGACGATCTTCATGGTTGGCGGCCTATCTCTTGAAACGTTCGATCAAATCGAGCAGGCGACTCGCGACGACGTCCTGCTCTTCGTGGGTCAATGTTGGATAAAGCGGCAACGAGAGCGCGCGCTGCGCGTACCACACGGCAATGGGGTAGTCCCGATCGTCGTGGGGACCGAAACGCGCGAACACGCCGGCCCGATGGAGCGGTGGATAATAAAGGCGCGTGCTCACGCCAAGCTCCCACAGCGCCGCGATGACGTCGTCGCGCGACACGGTCAGGCGGTCGATGTCGAGGAGGATCGTGAAGAGCTGGTAGTTGGCGTCCTGGGGTACGCGCTCTCGCGGAAGGGTGATGATGTCGGCCCCGGCCAGGAGCCGCCGATACCGCGCAGCGACTTCGCGTCTCCGCCGCACCGCCTCCGGGAGCTTCACGAGCTGCGCGAGACCGATCGCGCCCATGACTTCGGGCATACGGAAGTTGAAACCCAGATCCTGCCAGTCGAACTTCCCGCGATCTCCGAAGTTGCGTATCGAGCGACAACGCTGCGCGATCGCCTCGTCGTCGGTCACGATCATCCCGCCCTCTCCGGTCGTCATCGGCTTCGAGGGCGTGAAGCTGAAGATTCCTGCGGCGCCGAGCGTGCCCGTGGCCCGTCCCCCGTGCAACGCCAGATGGCTCTCGGCGGCGTCCTCGAGCACGGCGATCCCATGTCGCCGCGCGATATCGAGGATGGGATCCATCTCGCACGAATGGCCGGCGTAATGGACGGGGACAATGACCTTCGTTCGCGGCGTGATGCGTTTCTCGAGCTCGACGGGCGCCATGCCGAAGTACGCGGGCTCGATATCGCAAAAACGTGGGACAGCGCCGAGAAAAAGAGCTGCAGAGGCCGTTGAAACGAACGTCATGTCGGGGGCGATGATCTCGTCGCCGGGTCCAACCCCCAGTGCGGACATGGCCACGAGCAGCGCGCTCGATCCGGAGT
>JALYHX010000354.1 GCA_030776305.1 Myxococcota bacterium | reverse complement strand
GTCGAGGCCGTCGCAAAGCTCTTGGAGACCGAGGTCGATTCCCTGAAAGGAACGCCTCGTGAGCCGGAGCTCCTTGCTGAACTCGCGAGGGTGCTCGATGAGGAGCTGCTCGACGATGAAGCGGCGTGCGCGGCGTACGGGCGGCTGCTTGCGCTTCGGCCGAACGACCCACAACCCGCAGAGGCCATCGAACGCAGCAAAGCAAAGCGAGCGAGGTGGCAAGACCTCGTCGAACGATACGACCAGGAGGCGCGGGGAACCGCGGACCCCGCGTTCCGGAGCTCACTCCTCGTGAGCGCAGCGGAGGTGGCTTATCGCTACGGGAAAAAAGAGGGCCAGGACAAGCTTCCAGGGCCGCTCGGCGAGCGGTTCTTGTCGCTCCTCAACGAAGCGCTGGCGCTCGACCCGAAGAACCGTCGTGCAGAAATGTTGCTCGAGCGGGTGATTCGTCACGAGGGCCGCTGGGAAGATCTTGCCCGGGCGATCGAGCGTTTCGCTAACTCGGCACAAAAGGAAGAAAAGATCGCGGCCTGGGTTCGGCTCGCGCGCGTTCTGTCGAAGAAGCTCAAATCGCCCGAGCGCGCGGCGGCCGCTTATGAACGCGCGCTCGACCCCGCACCTGGTCACCCGGAAGCGTCGAACTTTCTCGCGGACCTCTTCAATACCAACCAGATGTGGGACCACCTTGTGGCGCTCTACGAAGCGCAGCTTTTGCGCGGTGCGCTTCGCACCCGCGAAGACGAGTTTGGCGCTGTGCTGCAGATCGCGATGGTCCATTGGCGCATGAGAGGAAAGCCGGAGGCCGCGGAGCCCTTCTTCGAAAAGCTGCGCAAGCTCGAGCCTGCCCACCCGGGGATGCTTTCGTTCTTCCGCGAGTGGTGCGGCACGCGCGGCGAGAGCGCACGCCTGGCGACCGTCCTTTCTGAGGCGCAGCGCGCGATGCCGGACGGGCCGGAGCGTGCGGCGGTGGTCGCCGAGATCGCAAAGCTTGCAGAGGAGGGTGCCAACGCGCAAAAGGCGATCGAGCAATGGCGCTCGGTCCTGCGCCAAGACGCGCAAAACACCGAGGCACGTAGCGCGCTCAAACGCCTGTACCGGCAGACCGCCAGCTACAGCGCGCTGACGGACCTGTTGCGGCAGGAAATCGAAAAGCTTCCGCCGGACGACGCAGCGGGCAGGTTGCCCATCCTTCGCGATATCGCCGGGGTTTATCGCGAGCACGTGAAAAGCGACTCGGCCCTGGTCACCGTTCTGACGCAGATCGTTCAGCTCGATCCCACCGATATCGAGAGCGTGCGCGATCTGGCGCGCGTCTACCAGGCGCTGCAGCGATGGCGCGACCTCCTCACGATGCAGGCGCGTCAGGCGGAGTTGGAGCCGGACCCGAACGTGAAGCGCGACCTGTGGCGCGGCATCGCCCGTCGCTGGCTGGAGCAGTTCTCCAACGTTCAGAACGCCGTCGAGGCGTACGAAAAGCTGCACGCTGTCGACCCGAAGGATCCCGAGACGATCGAACGACTGCGGGAACTTTACGCGAAGCGGCGATCGTACAAGCCGCTCTATGATCTGCTCTCCGAGCAGGCCGAGTCGATGCCGGAAGCGCCCGAGCGCCGCCGGGTGTGGACGGAGATGGCCAAACTCGCTGCGGAGCGGCTCGACATGGGGTCGCAGGCCGTCGCGCTCTACAAGAGAGTGCTCGCCGAGGAGCCGTCCTCCGCGGGCGTGCTGGACGCTCTCGAGAAACAAGCAGAGAGAGACAAGGACTTTGCCACGGTCGCCGAAGTGCTCGAGCGACGGGTGTCCATCGTGGGCGACGACGCGGCGCGAATGGTCGTCCTTCAGAAGCTCGGGAGCATCTACGCCGATCGCCTGCATGACCACGCGAAAGCGATGACGGCCTGGCGGCGAGTTCTCGGCATCCAGCCGGGACACGCCAAGGCCTTGCGTGTTCTGCGAGACAGTCATCTCGCGGTCGCGGATTATGACGGACTCACGACGCTGTACGCGCAAAATAACGACTGGGAGGGGTTGGTCGAGGTCCTGTCGGGCGCGGCCGACAGAGCGGCGGATCCGCGGCTCAAAGTCGACTTGAGCTTTCGATGCGCGAGCATCTACGTCGACAAACTTGGAGCCCCCGACCGCGCCTTCCGCAGCTACGAACGCGTGCTGTCGGTGCGTCCGGATGACACGCGCGCGGCAGCCGCTCTCGTTCCTCTGTACGAGAGAGACGAGAAGTGGGGCCGATTGCCTGCGCTGTACGAGATACTCCTCGGCGATGCGCGCGACGTCGACGAGAAGCTCTCGTTACTGGCCAAGATTACGGGAGTCTGCGGGTACCAGCTGCAGGATCGCGCGGCGGCGTTCGCGTGGGCGCGCAAGGCATACGACCTCGCGCCGTCGCGCGATGGGGCACTCACCGCATTCGAAGCGGCAGCGCGGCTGTCCGGGCAGTGGACGGGGTTCGTCGAGGCCCTCCGCGCGCGCCTCGTGGTGGTCGAGGCGGCATCGGAGGGGACACGGGCGAGCCGGAAGAAGAGGAGGAAGGAGCGCGAGAACGGGGACAGTGCAAACCGCGCGGAGATGCGCGCTCTCCGTGCGAAGCTGGCCGAGATCTACGCGCGCGAATTGGGGCGCACAGACGAGGCTGTCGCTGCGTATCGCGCCCTGGTCGAGGAGGACGAAGGCGACGAAGCCACGATGCAGACCCTCGATCGGATCCTGCGCGAAGCCGATCGGCGCGACGACCTGCGCTGGCTATTCACGTTGCGCACCGAACGTGCAAACACGGCATTCAAGCTCGAGCTGCTCGCGGAGTGGGCGATGCTCGAGGAAGACGCGTTCAGCGCTCCCGAGCGTGCCGTCGAGCTCTTTCGAAGGATGCTGCAGCTGGTGCCGCATCACGGTGGTGCCCTCCGGTCTCTCGCGCGCCTCTTGCGCGCGCAGGGCGACGCCGGGGGCGCAGTGGAAATCATCGCACTCGATCGCGACCAACGTCAGGGTGCCGACCGCGCGGCGCGTGAGATCGAGCTCGCACGTCTCCTGACTGATCCGCTGCATAGGTACGTCGACGCGCTCGCGGCTTGCGAGCGGGCTCTCGAGCTCCTTCCGAACGACCCGAATGCGATTCAGGTGGTCGAGCAACTTCTGTCCGTGCCGGAAATGCGAGCGCGTGCCGCGACGATTCTCGAACGAGTCTACGATGAGACGGGGGCCCCTCAGCGTCAGGGCGAGGTGCTCGAAGTGCTCATTGCGACCACTGCATCGCACACCGATCGCCTCGCGCTCTACATGAGACTTGCGGACGTGTTCGAGCACAAGCTCGGCGACGCCGGCATGGCGTTCGATGTCGTGGCGCGCGCGGTGAGTGCGTTTCCCGGGCAGCTCGCCGCATGGGATCGGCTCGGCGACCTGTCGTCGAAGACTGGTCGCGATCAGGCGCTGGTCGATGCGATCGTGGCGGTTTTTCCCCCGCAAGGTCCGACGGGATTGCCGGAGGCTGTCGAGCTCGAGCTGGCCGAGCGAGCTGCGGTGCTCTTCGACGAAAAGCTCGAAGACGTGGGTCGCGCGCGGCCCTTTCTCGAGCGCACGCTCGCTCGACAGCCGAGCAACGAGCGCGCCTTCCAGCGGTTGAAGCAAATCCTGACCACGAGCGAGCAGTGGGGCGAGCTCGCGACGTTGTACGAGCGCATCGTCGCAGCGACGTCTGAATCCACGCGTCGCGCCGAGCTGCTGGCCGAGGTCGCGCTGGTGGCCGAGGACATCACCGGGGATCGGCCCCGCGCCATTGGATACTACGAGCGCATCTTGCAGCTCGATCCGATGCATGAGCAGGCTCTTCGCTCACTCGACGCGCTGTATGCTTCGGAGGAGCGCTGGGAACGCCTGGCTCAGCTGCTCGAGCGAAGGCTCTCCGGGTCGATCGGCGACGAGAGACTCGACCTCGAGCGGCAGCTCGGCACGCTCCTCTTCACGAGGCTGGGAGACGCCGCGGGCGCGCTTGCTTACCTCGAGCATGTGTTGCGAGACCGCCCGTCATCCACCGAGGCGCGCCAACTCGTCGAGAAGATCCTCGAGGTCCCCGAGCTTCGATCACGCGCCGCCATCGTACTCGAGGCGGTGTACACCGACCGCGACGAAGTCCAGGATCTCGTGCGCATCCTCGAGATTCATCTCGAATTCGCGAGGCCGGGCGACGAGCGACGAGACCTCCTTCGCCGCGTCGCGGAGTTGCGTGACGAGCGCCTTCGCGACGATGCCGGGGCGCTCGAGGCGTTCGCGCGCTTGCTGCCGCTCGACCCGGACGACGCCGGAGCGCGAAAGCGGATGCTGGAAATCGCACGTCGCATGGGCGCACAAGAACGCGCCGCGGGGGTCCTGACCGCGACCGCCGCAGCGGCAGCGGCACCGCTTCCACGGGCCGAGATTCTCATGGACGTCGCGAAATTGTGCGAAAGAGAACTGGACGACGTCCTCCGCGCCGACGCCCTCTATCGCGAAGTACTTCAGCTCGCGCCGGACGACGCGACGATCGCGCTGCCTGCGTGTCGCGCGCTCGAGCGCATTTATGCGGCGTCGGACGCCAACCGGCAGCTCGCAGACATCCTGCGTCTCGAGGTGAAGCTCGACGACGATACGCAAGCGCGCAGAGAGCTCCGGGGGCGCCTCGGCGAGCTGTGCGAAAGCGTTCTCGACGAACCACGCGGAGCCATCGATGCTTGGCGCGCGCGGCTGGACGATGACCCGAACGATGCGCAAGCGCTCTCGGCGCTCGATCGATTGTACGAGCGGACCCAAAGCTGGCGTGAGCTGATCGACGTTCTGCGCGCCCGCGAGCGTCTGACCGAAGACGCAGCCGGACGGCGCACCTTTCTCGTGCGCATCGCGACGATCCTTGCCGACAAGCTGGTCGACGTCCCCGAGGCCATCCTGGCGTTTCGCGCCGTCATCGACGATTTCGGGGCGGATCGCCCGTCGCTCGCGTCGCTTGCGGCGCTTTACGAGCTCGCCGATCGATGGGCAGACCTGGCCGACACGCTGGAGGCCGACCTCGCTCTCGCGGACTCGGCCGCAGACAAGCTTTCCATTTTGGCGCGTCTCGGGGACGTGCGTCAAAAGAAGCTCTCGGACGTCTCGGCGGCCATCTCCGCCTATCGACAAGCGTTGACGCTGGAACCGTCGCACTCGGGTTGCCGCTCTTCGCTCGAAGCGTTGCTCGATGACGCGAATGCCCGCCGCGAGGCTGCATCGATCTTGCGCCCGCTTTACGAGGCCGACGGACAGAATCAAAAATTGCTCAAAGTGTTGGAGATCGAGGTGGAGCACGCGGACTCGCCCTCGGACAAGCTCGCGCTCATCGCGCAGGCCGCCCAGGTGGCGGAGGGCCCGCTCGGGGATCCAGCGCTCGCGATGTCCTATGCGGCGCGCGGCCTGCGCGAGGCAACGGGCGAACCGGACCTGCCGAAATGGATCGAGCGATCCGAGCGGCTCGCGTCGGCGACCGGAAAGCACGCCGAGCTGGTGACGCTGCTGCGCTCCGTGGTGGAGGAGATCCTCGACGGCGACCTCCAACTGGAGGTCACATTGCGCATCGCCGACATCGCCCGCCGGCTCGGCGATGCAGGACTCGCCAGGCAGTACTACGCGCGCGCTCTCGATGTCCGGAGCGGTGACCGGCGCGCGCTGATCGCGCTCGAGTCCCTGTACGAAGAGACGCAGGACTACGCCGCGTTGCTCGACGTCGTCAAACGGCGCGCGGACGCCGCCGAAGGCGACGTGGAACGCAAGCAGCTTCTTTTCAAGCAGGCGCGTCTCTCCGACCAGAAGCTCGGGGACGTGCGGGCGGCGATCGGCGTCTACGAGCACATTCTCGACATGGGCCTCGATATCGAGGCCGTCTCGGAGCTGGAGCGTCTGTACGCCGCCGCGGAGCGATGGGAAGACCAGATGTCGCTTTACGAGCGCCAGATCGGCGCCGAGGGCATCTCCAAGGAGCGCAAAGCGGCGTTGCACCATGCGTTGGGAGACGTTCTTCACAAGCGCGCGAACGAGATCGAGCGCGCGTTCGACGAATACGCCTCGGCACTGGCGCTCGATCCACTTCATCCGCAAACCGTCGCGTCGCTAGAAGTGCTAATGGGGCAGCGCGAGTATGCGCCGCGGGCAGCGGAGATGCTGGAGCCGGTGTACCTCGCTCGACTGGATGGTCGACGCGTGCTTTCGACGCTGGAGGCACGGCTGGGCGCGAGCCAAGACCCTGACGAGCGCCGCCGCCTGTTGCGCCGACTCGCAAAGATGCACGAAGAGCAGGAGGAGAACTACGAGTCCGCGCTCGAGACGACGGCGCATCTGCTCGCGGAAGATCCGACCGACGAGGGTACATGGGCCGAGCTCGAGCGATTGGCGCGCGTCGCCAACGCCGAGGTGCGATTGGCAGACATTTACGCGGGAGAGCTCGCGAAGATCACCGCAGACGAACCAGCGACTGCCCGGCTCGCCAAACGAGCCGGCGAGCTATTCGAGGCGCAGTCGAACATCGAGCGCGCGCTGCCTCTGTACCGTCGCGCATACGTGTTCGACCCCGAGACGAAAGACGGGACGTTCGAGGCCATCGATCGGTTGCTTCGCGCTTCCGGGCGTCCAATGGAACGTGTGCAGCTCTATCGAGAGGCCCTCGATTACGTCAGGGACCCTCAAGAGCGCCAGTCAGTCCTTCACACGATTGCGCTGCTCGAAGAGACAGACCTTCATGACGAGGCCGCGGCCATCGAAACGCACAAGGCCGCGCTCGATGCGGATGAAGGCGACCTGCATGCGCTCGACGCGCTGTCGCGCCTCTACGCGCGTACGGAGCGCTGGCGCGATCTGGCGGACCTCACCCGACGTCGCGCCGAGCAAACCGCGCTGCCCGAAGACGAGGCGCGTTTCCGGATGGACCTCGCCAGACTGCTCATCCACAAGCTCGGTGAGCCGTCGGTGGCGCTCGACGAACTGCAGTCGGTCGTCGAGCTGGTGCCGAGGGGATCAGGCGGGCTCGCTGCCGCTGCCGTCGAGACGCTCGAGCAGATGCTTCATGAGCCAGAGCATAAGGCACGCGTCGTCGATATTCTGCGCCCGATTTACGACCGCAACGACGACTGGCGACGCCTGGTCGGGCTCAACGATGACCGGCTTGCGCTTGCGAATGACGACGGGGAAAGAATCGCGATCCTGCGCGAGAGCGCGCGACTCTGGGAGGAGCGCGGTCACGACGCCACGAGGGCGTTCGACGCGATCGGCGCGGCTTGGGCCGTTGATCCGGAGGACGGTGGGACGCGAAGCGAGCTCGAACGCCTCGCTGCGGCCGCCCGACGTTGGGGGGACCTCGCCGATGCCTACGAGCGCGCCATCATCAAGACCGAAGGCCTAACGAAGCGCGAGCTGTTGGCCGCCCTCGCGCAGCTTCACGACAAGAAGCGCGACGACCCCCGGAGAGCCCTGGATGCATGGCGGCGTCTGTACGCGCTGGACGAGACCGAACTCCAGCCGCTTGACGAGATGGACGCGCTGGCCACCCTCCTGAGCGATTGGAGCACGCTCGTCCGTGTGCTGTCGAATAAGGCGGATCTCGTCGCGGACGACGAGACCCGGGCGAGCACCTGGCGGCGTGTCGGCGAAGCAAAGCGCGACATGCTCGACGACTTGAACGGCGCGATCGAAGCGTACGAGCGCGCGCTCGAGCTGGAGCCGGCGAGCAAGCAGACGCTCGACGAGCTCATCGGACTTTATCAGCAAAAAGACGACGCGAAGCGCCTTGTCGATCTCTACCGACGTCGGGTCGAGCTCTGCGACCCGACCGAGGATTCCATGAAGCTCCAGCTTCTCGTCGATGCTGCTACCCGCCTCGAGAAAGAGCTCGCCAATCCTCGCGACGCAATCGAGTGCCTCGTCCAGGCGCTCGCGCTTCGCCCCGGCACTGCCGACGTCTTGAGCCGCCTGGACAGCCTCTACACGCACCAGCGCATGTGGCCCGAGCTCCTGGACAACTTGAAGCTCGAAGTCGACGCCGCCCGCCACGAATCGGTCAAGCGCACCCTGAAGAAGCGCATTGCAGCGCTTTACGCCGTCGAGCTTCATGACGCGCCGGCGGCCCTCGATGCCTATCGCGAAGTGCTCTCCTCCGGTTTCGACGCCGAAGCTGCAGCTGCCATCGAAGGAATCGGTGGGGCACACGAGGAACTTCGGGCGGATGCGGCGGATGCGCTCGAACCGGTGCTCCGTGCCGCAGGCAAGCACGCCGAGCTCGCTTCGGTGTTCGAGCTGCGCTTACTAGGCCAGACCGAACCTGCCGACCGCGCGGCGACGTTGCGTGCGCTCGCCGAAGTCGCGGAGACGGCTCTCGGGGATGCGGAGCGGGCGCAGTTAGCGCTGCTCCGGGCGCTGGCGGAGGAGCCGCACGATGCATCTCTCCATGGACACATCGAGCGCCTGGCCGAGCGTGCCGGGGTGGAGGGATGGCGTCGGTATGCCGATACGCTGGAGGAGCGCGCAGGCGTGCTCTTCGACGCGAACGTTGCCGCGGATCTGTTCGTGCGTTTGGGTGAAGTCAGCGAGTACAAACTCGATGATCCTTCGCGCGGCGCGAGGGCGTACGTCGCGGCGGTCGACAGGATGGGCGATGACCCTCCGGCGCTCGCGGCCCTCGATCGATTGTTCGCGCGACTCGGTGATACGCGTGCCCTGGCGGATATCATCGAACGACGGGTATCCGTCGAGGCACATGCAACGGTACAGGCTGATCTGTTGCACCGACTCGCCATCCTGCAGATCCGCGAATTCGGAGATGCCAGTCGTGGCCTCGGCACGCTCCGTCAGGCGCTCGAGCTGTCCCCGAATCACGCGCCGAGCCGGGAGGCGCTGGAGGGGTTGCTCGGGGACAACGCGCTTTTCGATGATGCGTTCGACGCGCTCGAATTCGTGCATCGCTCACTGGGACGCGGTGAAGACCTTGCCGTGCTCTACGAGCGCCGCATTCCGCGCGCGCAAACGACTGCCGCTCGAACGCGAGCTCGACTGAATCTGGGGCACGTGCTCGAAGACGCGGTCGGAGATCGCGCGCGAGCGCAGCGAGTCGTCGAGACGGCGGTCATCGACGATCCAGCAGACGAGGAGGCCATCTCGGAGCTCGAGCGCCTTGCTACTGCGGGCGGCACGTGGGCTCAGGCGGCCGACGCGCTGGCGAAGGCGCTCGAGGCTGCCGACGACCTTCCGCCGACCATGCGGACCGACCTCTGGGTGCGCCTGGCGGGATGGCGGCGCGACAAGCTCGCGAATGCGCGCGGGGCTGAGG
>JALYHX010000353.1 GCA_030776305.1 Myxococcota bacterium | reverse complement strand
GTCGCGATCCACAGCGTCCTGGTCGTCTTCGAGCTCGATGGGGCACCCGCGGACGTGGTGCCGGCGAGGGCCGGTGATTCATCGCAAGGATCGGTGACACGCGAGGCAAACGGCGCGACGCGCAAGGACGATGTGAGCGTGGCATCCGTGGTGGGCGACCTCAAAGAGGGGCTCCCGGGGTTCGAGCGCCAGGGCGCGCGCGATGCCAATGCGGCGGCGAGCGCCTCGGGATCGGGTTATTTCAACGAAAAGCCGCTGGCGACGCCCGCCACACGCAAACTCGCTCGCGACAGGAGCATCGATCTGCGGCGTGTTCCGCCGAGCGGTCCGCAAGGCCGCATCACGAAGCGCGACGTGGAGTCGTTCACGCGCCCAGCAATGGCGGCGCCAACTCCGCTCGCCTCAAGCCGCGGCCGGGACGGTCTCGAGCTGCGTAATGGTCCGCTCGAGGAGCGCGTCCCGTTCGCCGGGTTGCGCCGCAGGATTGCGCAAAAGGTGGCGCTCTCGAAGCACACCGCGGCGCACTTCACGTTCGTCGAGGAGTGCGACGTGACCGAGCTCAAGGCGATCCGCCAGCGGTCGATGGCCGCAGCGGAAGCTCAAGGCGCGCGATTGACGTTTCTTCCGTTCATCGTCAAGGCCACCGTCGCCGCGCTCAAGAAGCACCCGATGCTCAATACGTTCCTCGACGAGTCGACGAACGAACTCGTCTTCCGCCGGTACTTCCACATCGGCATCGCGACGGCGACCGACGCCGGTCTCGTCGTTCCCGTGGTGAAGGACGCAGACCGAAAGAGCATCCTCGAGATTGCGCGCGATATCGACCGTCTCGCCGCGGACGCGCGCGCCGGACGCGCGAAGCTCGAGGACCTGCAAGGGTCGACCTTCACCATCACTTCGCCGGGCGACCAGGGCGGACTCTTCGCCACGCCGATCATCAATTTCCCGGAGGTGGCGATTTTGGGGGTCCATCGGATGAAGCGCAAGGCCATCGTTCGGAACGAGCAAATCGTCATCGGAGACGTGATGCTCTTGTCGTTGTCGTTCGATCATCGAATCGTCGACGGGCTCGTGGGGGCGGCGTTCGCGTACGAGATCATCGGCTACCTCGAGCAACCAGACAGGCTGATGCTCGAGATGGCGTGAGTCCCGACCAACCCATATCGTGATGGGATGGCGCGGCGGTATCAGGTGTCGATCTGGTCCAGCCGCGTGGTCCTGACTTCTGGAGTGGCTCTCGTGATCGCCTGCGCGTCCGCGCGGGGCCCCGGCGGCGCCGTTCTCGAGCCTCGATTCGTCGCCGTCCACAACGCTCTTGCGGCGATGGGTCTTGCGCAAGTAGGGCCAATTCACGAGGGAGTTCTCGCCGAAGGCAGGGACGCGCGGGTTGCGCTGGAGCTGTCCGCGGGATGCACCACGATCGCTGCCGTCGGCGGCGATGGCGTGCGCGACCTCGACGTCAAGCTCCTCGACTCGCGGGGTCATTCCATTGCCCATGACACGACCAGCGAGCCGCAGGCCGTTCTGCGAACGTGCATAGAGACGGCGGATACGTTCGTGCTCGTCGTCAAGCTCGCCGCGGGCACAGGCGCGTGGGTCGCTGCGACATGGCAGGGCGGATCAGCGGGCGAGGTCTCACAGCCATTGGCGACGGGCAATGGCTCGCAAGGGCATCAAGCGAATGGAACGTGCGAAGCACCCTTGCCGCTCGGCGCCGGAAGCATCAGCGGATCGACGACTCACGGCGAGCACGAGAACGCGGGCTCGTGTGGCCCGAGCGACTCGCGCGAGATCGTGTACGCGCTGGACGTTCCGCAGCGCGAGCGCGTCGTGATCGACGTCGAGGCGCGATTCGACTCGGTCCTCTATATCCGCAAGGATGACTGCACCGATCCCAATGCGGAGGTCGACTGCAGCGACGACGCGCCCGACCGCGCCCACTCACGGATCGACCGCGTCCTCGAGCCGGGAAGGTACTTTGTCTTCGTCGATGGCTATGCGCACGATGCGGGGTCGTTCAAGATCACCGTAGCGACGACCGATGTTTTGGCGCTGGTGGACGTGTGTCGGCGTGCCCCGCTCATCGCGCTCGGATCGACGGTGGCGGGGACGACCGCGGCGATGGGAAATGACGCCGAAGCGACCTGCGGCGCAGGCGCCGAAGGTGCGGACTCGCCATGGCGCGCCGACCTTCCATCCCGTTCTCGGGTGCGCATCGTCGAACACTCCGATGAGATGACTCCGGTCGTCCATGTGCGCCGCTCGTGCTCGGACGAGCAGAGCGAAGTGGCTTGCGGCGAATCGGCAGGTAGGCCGGGCGATGCGGTGGTGACAGGTCTATTCGACCCCGGGA
>JALYHX010000352.1 GCA_030776305.1 Myxococcota bacterium | reverse complement strand
CATGCTGCTGTAGGGCGCGCCAGCATCGGTACCGTCCTTCGTTTTGACGCCCATGTTGTAACCAACCCAGACGTGCGTTCCGTCGAGCTCGAGCGAGTCGGGATGCGAATACATCGTCCCGCCCGTTGCGAAGACCGAGACCGTGTAGCCGGGAAGCGCCACGACCCCCGGGGGGGTCACCGGCGCGTCCGTCGCGCCGTCAGAGCCGCCGTCGCCGCCGTCGACACCAGCGTCGACGCTGGCCTCAGTGATCGTGCTGTCGACCGGGCTGTCGGCGAGTGCGTCCGCAGCGCTGGCCTCGGCGCGCGCGTCCGTGCTCGCTTCGGGCTGGCTGCTGGTATCCCCGGCGCCCACTTCGGAGACCGGCGTATCGGTGGCTGCGTCGGACGGCGTGTTGTTGGCATTGGTGCTGTCGCATGCGGCAACGCCGGCAGCGAAGACAAGGACGAAGGAAACCGACTTGTTCTTTTGCATGCTAGGCGCTTACCCCCTACATGGCGCCGTCACGCGACGATTGTGTGACATTTGGAAGACTCTTGATGGGTCCGGCTACGCGATGACGCCCTGCGAGTTGGAGTTGCCAGGCGCCCGTGAGGCTCGAGTACACCACCGATGGCGCGCTCACCGTCTCGACTCGGCGTGAATGACGTCGAGCGACGCGCGACGACCTCGCCAAGCGTACGGTGGCACGCGCAACCCGAGGGGGTCGCGCGAATGTCACGGACGGGAAATGCCGGAGCGATGTTCTTCGGGTTGCGGCTGCGCGGGGACGACGATGCGCCGATCACAACCGAGCGTCCACGACGGGGGATCACTCGCCGGGAAGGAAGCTTCGATCGTTTCGTCAATGCGAGCCTCGTCGCTGTGATCGACGTTCTTGCCATTGGTGTTCATCGTTGAGGCTCCTAGCTTTTTTCCTGGCGAGTGTGGCCGGAGTTGGATCGGCTCAGCACCGCGATGGTGCGCGCCGCGACACGATCGTTGGACTTGCGCCGGTAGATGCCCGACATACGAACGCCTCGCACGGCACACGCAGTCTGATGCGGGGAAATCGTTCGCGACGCAGCTCAGCCATGTTTTTGTGATTCAAGCGAAAGACCATGCACTCGACGAATGCATGGGCGGTGCCACGGTGCTGGCGCTTGAAGTCGCTGAGATCACGTCTCGAAGACCTGCGATTGAGCCGCGACAGGAGCACTTAGAGGGCGGTCTGCGCACCTGCCGAGGCACTGGCCGCCGCGAAGCCCCTCTGGGTGGCATGGGAGCTGCTCGTTGCCGGACTGATGCGTCTTTCAACTCGATCGATCCTCGGCCTCGCGCTGGCGGCCACGCCCTTCGCGACGATCGTCAGCGTAGGGGCATGCTCGGGCAGCGCACTGCCGCCTGCTACCGACTCCATCGATGCCGAGGCAGACACCTTGCTCGATGCCCCTGCACCGGACGCCTCCCCGCCGCATCTGGCGATCGATGCCGCAGATGGCCCGTCCGACGCACGCGATATCGGGGACGCCGACGGGCGTTCCGGCGACGACGCACCTGCCTCCGCTGACTCACGTGCGCCCTTCGACGCGGCCTCCTCCGCCGACGCGCCCTCTTCGAGCGACGCGGCCGATGCCGCCGACTCGCACCCCACGCGAGATGGCTCAATCCCCTCGTGCAGCGGCGCCTCACCATCGTTCAAGACGACCGTCTTTCCGATTCTCAGCCAATGCGGCGGCGAGCTCTGCCACGGCTCGACGCTGCTCGGTCCATGGGGCGGAGCGGCGAATGCCTACGCCCAGCTCGTGAACGTTCCGTCGACCCGCGACGGGTGCGACGCGGGGCTCCTCGTCTCGCCGGGGCATGTCGACAACAGCTACCTGGTGAACAAGCTGACCGGCATCGGCATGTGCCGGGTACCTACCAAATGCCCCGTTTGGGAGGGCCGCTCGCCCCGGCGCAGCTGCAGACCATCGCCGACTGGATATGCACTGGCGCGCGCGACAACTGACGTCGCATTCGCGTTCGTCTGGCCAGCTCGACATGGCGAGGCGATCACGGGTTGGCACAAACTGGGGGCGGATAGCGCGAGAACGTCGCCATCTGCGCGGGTATAGATTGCTCACCGATGGCCCGGTGGGCTTGCAAATGATGAGAGCCGCGCCTGTGTTCGCTTCGCTCGCCGCCGGACCTGCGTGCCTACCTAGCTTTGACCCATTGGAAAAAGACAACCCGCGGCCACGTCACCTCAGTGGGCGCGATTTCGACATTCTTGCATTCAAGAGGTCGCCGAAGGTACCGAAGCCTTGCGCAGCGACCGGGTCCCCATTCTGGCGAAAGCCTTCGTACTGTGCGCGCTCTTCATCATCCTTCAGTGCGGTCAACGACAGGCGTATCCGACCCTCCGCCATCTCGAGTACTTTGGCCTTGAGCTTCATACCGGGTGGGAACGCCTTGCGGAGATCTGCACCGCGCGCAACCCCGAGCTCCGCCGTTGGGGCCAGGCCGCGACCGGCGCGCCCGCGGGTCCCGTCGATCTGGATGAACACGCCGTAGGCTTCGACGCGTGCGACTTCGCCCGAAACGACCTGGCCGACGCCGATCTTCACCGCCTCGCCATCGTCGCTTCCGCCGACGGCGACGCTCGCGCCGGTGGCTACCGCCGCCTCGATGGTCGGCGCAAGGCGAACGCCTTCCTCGGCGTCGACCCGCACGACCCGAGCGCGAAGGGTGTCGCCCACCGCCACCTTCAGGCTTCCGTCGGTCGCGCGCAGGTCGACCGTCTCGATGTAACCCTGCCGCTGTCCATCGAGCTCCACGAAGACGAGATCCTTGCCCAGCTGCACCACGACGACGTCGAGGGTCTCCCCGACGCGCGCGCGGCGCCTCCGAGGGTCGCGGCGGCTCGTCTCCTCGAACATCGCGGCGAACGATTTATCGGGCGGATCAGAGGTCATGACGGTGGATTTGTACCATGAGGGCAGGCGAAGTGCTGCCCGGGCGGCGACGAGGTCGATGTCGATTCAGTGACGGGTCGAGCGGGGCGTCACCAATCTCTCCAGGTGAGATCCAACCAGACCGCCGCGCACGTGGATTCAGTGCTTGCTCCGCGAGATCGTCGGAATCCCTCCGGGCGCCTTACACCCGTCAATGGCGGAGCGATGGCCCCGCCGTCTCGAGTGCGGCCGTCGGCTGCCGCCCGAGGCTCAGCGCGGATAGAAGACGCGGCCCTGGTTCACGCGGTCTTGGTCCGCGACCCGTCCGCGGCACCAGCGATCGTGCGCCGGTACGGCCAGTTGGTCCGCCGCTGGCTGGGAGGATCCCTCTCCGGGGCTGACGTGGACGATCACGTCCAGGAGGTATTCGCGCGGTGCTTCGAGCGTTTGCCGCAGCTCCGGACCCCGGGATCCCTACGCAGCTTCATCATCGGAATCACGCTGCGTTTTGCCGGGTCGGAACGCCGCCGCCGCCGCCGCAGGTGGTGGGAGATGATGACGATCTCCGGTGACCTCCCGGAGGCGATCGCAAATGACACCGATGTTGAATCGCGCGAGGCTGCGTGGCGGACGAAAGACGTCCTCGCGAGGCTCAAACCAGAGAGCCGTCGCCTGCTCGAATTGCGCTTCGTGCAAGAAAGGGAACTGAGCGAAATCGCGGCCAGCATGGGCGTCTCGTTGGCGACAGCGAAGCGCCAGGTTGCCCGGGCATCGGCGCGTGTACGGGCGATGGTCCACGGAGAGCAAGCGCTGGCGGAATACCTTCGATCCCCCGCTTGCGATGCGGAGAGCCGGGAGACCGGTTCGGCGAACGGCGCGCCCAATGGCCATGCCTTCGGGCGTTGAGCACTGCTCGTCGAGCCTGCGCAACGGTCGCTGAAAAAGGGCAGCAGATTCGCCCCCGCTTTAGGGTGGCGTCTTTCCGATCTTCGTACGAGGTCGTACTGGTGCAGCGCCGTCGAGATGCGCTCAGCATCCGACGGATGTGACTCGATGATCGCGTCCGCCGGCTTCGTCCACGCGAACGGAATCGGCGACCTGTTCCAGCACGCATCCAGGCATCGAGGTGGTCGCTGTGAGCGTGATCTCGATGACCTGTGCCATGCCGCGGGAGAAGCGCGGGCACAACGTAAATTCCAGATGGACGGCGGTGCGCTCTTAGCGGCCGATGTCGTAGTCGGCGAGCGCGTCGAGCCCGAGCGGCAAGGTGGTGCGCAGGAATGCGCCGAGCTGGACGGTCATGTGGT
>JALYHX010000351.1 GCA_030776305.1 Myxococcota bacterium | reverse complement strand
GCACTCACCTCTCCCAGTGCGCGTCAAGCCCGCCGGCACAGGCGTCGGCCACGATGGGGGGAAGGAACTCCCCCGCCGTTCCGAGAGTCCCGCGCGATAGTACAACAGCGCGTACACCGTCGGCCCGCAGGACGTGCACCGCGTCTTCGCGTCGTTCGACGTCGATGAACGCGTCGCCGTTGGATGCCGCGCGCACGATCCGCGCTCCGTATGCCTGCGTGTCCGAGGCGCGGACGCTTCGGTACGTGAGTCGTCTCACCCGTTCTGGGGCACGTGCGGACGCCGCGCTGCTCACCAATTCAGGTAGAAAACGAGCCACGAGCGCGCCTGAGTGGCCCATTTGGGGCACGCGGTCGAATCGGATCCTGAATCCGTGCTCTTGCATGGCCGTCGCCAGCATCTCGCTCTGACGGATCGGCGAGGTGTGGTCACTGTTGCCGTGAATCAGCCAAACGAACAGTTCTCGAGCGTTGTCGACGACGTCGAGTGCGTTGACGAGGTGGGCCGCAGCCTCGTTCGGCAAAACGGAACGCACGTAAGTCTTCGTGTCGTACTTGGAGTCGCCGAAAAAGCTTGTGACGCTCGCAAACCGATCCGGATGGTGGAAACCGATCGTCGTCGCGCCGGCACCGCCCATCGATGCCCCCCAAAGCGATACGGCGCTTGAATCGACGGCGACCACTTCCGAGGTCGCGGCAATTGCGCGCATCACCTCGTCCTCGGCGTCGGCAGTATAGAGCGAATTGCCCAGACCGCTCGGCATGAGAAGCATCACGTCGCGCGCAAGAGCCTCGTGCAATAGCGGCGCATAAACCGCATACGTCCACATGGACCCATTCCATGGGTGGAGTCCAACGAGCAACGGTCCCGGTGCCCGTGGATCGTGATGCGGCGGAAGGTATAGAACGGCCTGGCCGCCCCCCCTGGCCGACCACGGACTCGGGAAGAAAAGAACGCCGAGCCCATCGAGCGAGCGGACGGGCGGACCGAACCGCGCATGATTGCCGCACGCGACGCGTCCCTCGTAGACGCTCACGGTCAAGGTGATCCGAATGTCGTGCGGTCCCGAGGAAAGAGGAACGACGATCGGTCCCGGCGGAGTCGGTACGTCGTGGCCGTCGACCGTAAGTCGTCCGCGTCCCGCGCAGTGTGGGACCTCGATGCTCTGACCGTCGCCGCCACCGTCTACCTGGAAGCGTAGTTCGTAGTGACCGGCATCGAGCGGCGTGCGGTCGAGGTCGTCCCATGAAATCGAGCGCCACGGCTGGCCCGCCTCGCGCACGGAGACCATCTGGACTTCGGACCCCGAGACGCCTGCGTGCGGCTCGAGCGTCGCTGCATGGATGGCCGGAGAAGCCATCAGGACAAGAGCCGCCCAGCCGATTGCCGCCCTCACGCGACAACCATCCTATGTTCGTCATTCGACGAAGGGGAGCGCGCGATGCGGGGGATTTGTAAAGAGGGTTTCGGCGACATTCACGACCGGTGATTTCAAGCAGCAGGGCTCGTGCAGTTATTTTGGTGGGGATCCGATACTCGGGCGGGCGGACCACAGAGTGACGTTGCGATCCTCTCGCGTGCCCCGTCCGCAGCATGACTGGCCGCTCGTGAAATCGACGATGCTCAGGCGCCGCCCGTCGTCCGCGATGGCATTGCCTTCCGTGATGTAGTCGACCAGCGACGATCGCAGGCTCAGAAGACCATTGTCCTCGTCCCAGATCTCCAGGACCCGAAAGTCGTTCGGGTAGTCGATCAGTGCGCAGGTCTCGATTTCCCAGAAAGCGTGTGGATCCCGACCAATCCGACGCACCCGGTTCGTGTGGCCGTGACCAACCACCGCGGCCACGACGACGCCGCTCGACGACAGAAGCTGGTCCCACTCCGCGCCGCGGACGGCACCCTCGAGCGGGTGACCGTTGAATCCCTTCCCATCGTCGAATGTGTCCGAGGCGTGGTGCGAAAAGACGATGACCCATTTGCCCTCGGCCGCCGCGCGGCGAAGCTCGGGGGCAACGAAAGCGTCGACGTCCGTCCAAAGTACGATCGCCGCCGCCCCGCCGCTGCGCGCCGCGGTATCGACGACGAGCACGCGGACGGGTGAGCCCTCGATGTCGACCGCGTAGGACGCGCGCACCTGGTCATGGGATGGGGCGTGCTCGCCGAGGCGAGCGAGCAGCGACTCGGGCGTGACATGGGCACGACGTGCATCGGGCGTCGCCTCGTGGACGACGGTCGCGCCGGCGCCGGTCCATGCGACCGTTCCCCCATTGGCCCGCGACCCGACGGCGTGGGCATTCGCGGCCACGCCGCAAGGAAAGTTGCCCTGCGCAAGAATGTCGTGATTGCCCATGACCCAGTACCACCTGTGGCCGAGGTGGGAACCCAGTCCTTCGGGCACGAAAGGATCCTTCGGATCGTTGCCCGGGCCGGGGACGGGGTCGTCCGGAGTCCCGGAGTCGCACGCGACGACGCCCTGACCTTCGACGATCCGGAGAAACCATTCGAGCTCATTCGACTGCGCATTGTCGATGGAGTCGCCACCGAAGACCAGGGCATCGAACGGGTCATCGGCATCCATCCGGCGAAGCGTGCGCACGGCTGCATCGAGCATGCGGCAGCCATAGGCTTCTTGCGGTCGGTAGGACCCGGCGAAGTACGCGCTGTCGTCGAGGTCGACGGTGCGCGCTGGTGACTCGTCGTCGACGATGTGCGCGTCGGTCACATGGGCCAGCCGCGCGACGCGACGTCGCCGAGGGCCGGCAGGGCGTGCGCGCAACCCAGGCGGCCATCGCTCGATTCTCGGCTCGCCGGCGGCCCATCCAAACGCGCCGAATCCCGCAGTGACACGGGGGTCGCGCACCGTCGCCTGGCTTATCCGCCGGTCGTCGGCGAGTGGCGCCCGTGGATGCGTCGGGCGAAGCGAGCGCGTTTCGGTCGTCTCGATGGACCCGGACCAAGGCGCGATCCGTTCGGGGGCGCGATCGACGTGCTCCACGCAGGACGCGTCGGAGCCGACGTCCGTGGGGCGCCTGCACCCGGTCGCGGCCAGGGCACCACCCAGGCAAAAGGCAAGAAGACCGTGCGGCGGGCACATTGTGTCCGTGTTCGATGGTAAGTAACCATCGCGCGGCGCGCCGGTCCCTTGTTCCGGTTGCACGCGCGCGTCGAGCGCGCCAGTCGTCGCGTGCGGAAGCGCTCGTGCCGCTCATGCGATGGATCCCCCCGCCCACACGATGGATCGGCTTCGTCAAGGTCTCGATCAGCTCGCTCGCGCGAGCTGCCCCTTCCGCGACTGATCGCGCCGGATCACGACGCGATCGCGCGCCGATCGGACCCGAGATGGCTCGATTCACTCAAGTGAGCGCGGGGATCGAAGGGTCGACGAGGCGATTGACTCAAGTGAGCGCGGGGATCGAAGCGTTGAGCGGGCGATCCGTGTGCGTGAGAAAGGCAGTCGCAGCGCTGGCGGGGTGATCCCATCGTGTGAGCGGGCGGATCATGCGCGTGAGGCCCATCGCGAACCGCGATGGCGCGTCCGTATGTCCACGACCGGGCAAGCGGTATGGGGCGAGGTACGACAAAAGAAATATTTCTTTCGCCAAAAACGACCCGCTCGACCCCGTTAGGGGATGAAGGCGAACAAAGCGACGCACGGTGCGCCGCGGAAGCCGCCTTCACGTCCCAATGAAACGGAGAACCATCATGTCGACCACAACCACTACTATCAATGTCACTGCCAAAAGGCCACGAGCGCCGTGCTTCTGACGGCGCTCTTGAACGGCGTCCGCACGGACCTCGCCGGGGTCGATCCCATCGTCCTCGACGGCACCAGCTTCGCGCATCACCGGAGCCTCCGCCCATGCCCCGACCACGACGCCCGCGGGCGGCAGCACTACGACCATGTCATGAGGCCGCGATGAAAGCGGGGGGGAGCGCGCCGCGAAAGGGGCCGCGCGCTCCCCCCGGCGGCCGACCATGACATCCCGCCCGTCGACGAGGCGGGTTTGGTCACGTTCTCCTCCGACCGTGGCGGCCTGAGGTTACTCTTTCTCCAGGACCGACTTCAACTTGGCAAGGTCCTTCCGATTGGCCCGCCGCATGGCGCTCGCCATGAACGGCGCCATGAGCTTGCCGAAGCCATTCGGTTCGCCGCGGTTCCGCAGCGTCATTCGCGTGCTCCGCTCGCCCGCAAGCGCCCACGCATAGGTGGTCTCCATCGGAAACGGTCCCTCGGTCGTACGCATCACGAGCCTCTCTTCTTGTACGAGCTCGACGATCTCGTACGTGTACGCCAGGCGTCGCCCAAGGAACTGCGCGACGAACGCTACACGTGAACCCACGGCGAGCGGCGACGACGTTTTCCACTCGACGGACTTGATGTTGACGTACCACTCGGGAGCGTTCGAAGGGTCGCCCGCCCACGCTGCAACTAATTTGCGCGGACGGTCGATGACGATCTCGCTGAGCACGTCGACGCTTGACATGGGTGGGGTGCGAGCTTTGCCTCGTCGGCGGGGGTTTTGTCGCGATCACTCGGAACTGATCAATCGAGCTCGACCCCCGTCGCGTCGAGGTCGACGTGCGCAAGCGCCGGCTCGGGTGGCGGGGAGTCTTCGCAATGAACGCCCCCCGATCGAAGTACCGTGGCCTGAACACGCGCGATGTGACCCGACGCCGTCTTGGGGACGAAAAACGTATGGCCGTGCATTTTGACGTGCGCGTCCCCCAACTCGTCCTGAAGCTCCATCCAGCAGCCCATTTCCTGACATACCGCAGTCACCTTGCCGGAGGTGGCGATGGACTGACCCTCGTAGCGGGCAGCCCCCTTGGCAATCTCGGCAAGGGGCACGACCTGCAATGAAATCGGTGCGCCCAAGACCAGCGTTCCTCTCGGGGTCCCGGACGCTGAGGCAGCCGGTCGCGGTGGATCGACCGAGCGAGAGCAGGCGGAGAACACTGCCCATGAGGCGACCACAAGAGCGGCGGTAACGAAGCGACGCATGCGCATTTCTAGCACGGTGGGCGCGTGCGATTTCAGGTGACGCCCAGAAGCTTGTTCATCGAGGCCTCATCGGCAGGCGTAAATGGGAACTGATCGAATTCGGGACTCGTCACCCATTTGAACGCGTTGACGTTTTTTGCCCCGAGCGTTTGGCTGAGGAGCTTGCATTCATAAAGAAAGAGGTCAACGACGTAGTGTTCGTACGGATGGCTCACGAATGAGATGAGCTTTCCCACATCGATCTCTGCGCCGAGCCTATGACGGACCTCGCGTTTCAGTGCGTGAACATCCGTCTCGGATTCCTCGACACGTCCCCCAGGAAACTCCCACATGAGAGGAAGCACCGCGCTCGATCGGCGCTGTGTGATCAAATATCGCCCGTCCTGCTCGAGAACGGCAGCAACGACGCGGATGGTGCGCTGGGGACTCATCGCCCAATCCCGCGACAGCTTACCACGCCCCCGGGGTCCGCAGCGCTCAGAGGCTGACCCGGAACAGCTGTTGTCCCATGAGCAGTACATCGCCGGAGCGGAGATCGGCCTCCCCAACGCGGAGGAACGTACCGTTCGAGCTTCCAAGATCCGTCAGAAACAACTTTCGACCGTCCCAGGAGAGCCGACAATGGAGGCCGGATACATACCCGTCCTCCGGAAACAGGACGTCTCCGCGCTCGCGGCCAAGATGAATTCCACTCTCTGGGATCGGAAATGCGTTGCCAGTCTCCTCTCGCCCGATGACAAGCGCGATGCGCCCCACATACCCCTTGCTTGGCGCGCCAAGACGCTCCACACCGTCCGCGCTCGCCGCCTGGCTCGCGAGCGGCTCGTACTTCATGATTTCCTGCCCGATGCGAAAGATGTGGTTTGGTTTGAGCTCCGTGGGAACGTCGCGAGCGAGCCTCTTGTAGACGCCGTTGAGCGATCCCTCATCCTTGACCCCCGCCCGGCCCGGGCCTGAGACGCGGAAACTCGCGTGGCGCGGTGAAAGGTAGCTGTCGCCGGCAAAGATGCTCCCGCTCTCGCGCCCGATCATTCCGCCGCCAGCGAGCACCTGGTAGGTTCCTGCCTCGCTCCCGTCCGCGCGAAGCGCCGTGAGGGTCAGCGTGCTCGCGGCGGACTCCGCGACTTGTGGCGCAGGCACCGGACCTGCCATCGGACCTGGTGCTGGACGAGGCGCAGCGGCGACGCCGAGCCGAAAACCGCATGAGCCGCAGAACAGATTCGACGGAGCGTTCAGGTGGCTGCACTGAGG
>JALYHX010000350.1 GCA_030776305.1 Myxococcota bacterium | reverse complement strand
CCGCTCTCGCAGGGATCGCGCTGGGCGCGTGGCTCTCGATGCACGTCGATCGCTAGGTACGACCAGACGCGCCGACGCGAGCCGTACCCGCCATTACGGCAGGAGCGACGTCGGAATGCGCCACGGTCGTCGGCGCCACGCGATCTTACGACGGTCACACGCCAGAGCGACGTCGACTGCGGACGTTGGCGCGCTGGTCGGCAAAAGGCCCAGGCCGTGTGCGAGCTCGCCAACGACGCGCGAGGCGCCGATGCCTGCTTCGCGCAAGCCACGCAGGATACCGCAAGGGGTCCTCTTTTCGAGACGAGAACCGTCGTTCGCAACGACGAGAGGCACGTGAGCATACCTGGGGGGGCGAGCGCCGAGCACCCGGGCCAGCCAAATCTGACGGGGCGTCGACTCGAGCAGGTCTGCCCCCCGGACGACGTCGGTGATCCCCATCGCGGTGTCATCGACGACGACCGCAAGGTGATACGCAAATGCGCCGTCTCCGCGCCGGAGCACGAAGTCGCCCGCCTCGACCGCGAGATTCTGCGTGACCACGCCGTCGACCTCGTCGTCAAACGCGACGACCTCGTCGGGCACGCGGACGCGCAACGCGGGCGGTCGTTTCATGGGCCGCGTGGGGTCCCGATTGCGACACAGCCCGGGATAGAAGACTTCGTCACCGGCGTGAGGGGCGCTTGCGACCCGTGCGATCTCGGTGCGCGAACAGTCGCACGGGTAGATCAGGCCGTCCGCGGACAATCGCGCAATCGCGTCCTCGTAGAGCGCAATCCGTTGACTCTGCAGATGCGGACCCTCGTCCCAGTCGAGACCGAGCCATCGAAGATCTTCCTCGATCCGCTGCATGGACCCTCTGACGACGCGCGGGTGATCGATGTCCTCCATCCGCAGGACGAAAGTTCCTCCCGCGCGACGCGCGAGCACCCACGAAGCGAGGGCGGTCCATGCGCCACCGAGGTGCAGATCGCCTGTGGGAGATGGAGCGAAGCGCGTGCGGATCGTCACGTGAGGGGGTGCGCAGTAATCACGCGGTCACGCGCGACGATCCGTCGCGCGCAGCAGCCATAGCAGCAGCGCTTTTTGGACGTGCAATCGGTTCTCCGCCTGATCCCAGACCCGTGAACGAGTTCCCTCGAACGTCGCCTCGTCGATTTCCTCGCCACGGTGGACAGGTAGACAGTGGAGAACGATGGCGCCCGATTGCGCGGACGCGAGCATGTCCGCATTCACCGTCCAGCCTGCGAAGGCTTGGGTGCGGGCATCCTCTTCGGCTTCCTGGCCCATGCTCGTCCACACGTCCGTGTTGACGACGTCGCATCCGTCGAGGGCTCGCCTTTGGTCGTGCACCGAGACCACGTGAGCGCCGGCACGCTCGATCTCGACACGCGGCGGCTGGTAGCCAACGGGGCCCGCGAGCACCAACTGAAAGCCGAAGAGCGGAGCGGCTTCGAGCCACGAACGCGCCATGTTGCTCGAGCAGTCGCCGACGAATGCCACACGCTTTCCACCGATGCTGGCACCGAGACTCTCCTCGACCGTGAGCACATCGCAGAGGACCTGCACGGGATGGCCGTCGTCCGAGAGTGCGTTGATGACTGGAACGCTGGCCGTCGCCATTTCCCTTAGTCTCGTCGACGTCGACGTCCGATAGACAATCGCGTCACAGTACCGCTCGAGAACCCGCGCCGTGTCGCGGATCGGTTCTCCCCGTCCGAGCTGACTCCCCTGCGCGTTGAGCACGACCGGGTGTGCGCCGAGCTGAGCGCAACCCACTTCGAACGAAACACGGGTGCGGGTGCTCGCTTTTTCGAGGACGATGGCGACCGCCCGTCCCGGCAGAGATTGCAAGCGGCATCCCTTTGGCTCGCCCTTGAGCGTGCGGGCGATCGCCAGGACTTCCTTCGCCTCGGTGAGCGTCAGATCATTGAGCTGGAGAAAGTCGCGCTTGGTCATGGCCCCTCCAGAGGTTCGGCGAAGACGCGATCGGCGAGTGCCTCCAGCGACCCTTGCGCTTCGGCCTTAGCCGACAAGATGCCGGCCTGCCCGTACAACCACGCGATCTGCGCGTCGACCGCCCGCGAGCCGGTCCCACCGAGACTTTCCTTCCCGGCGACCGCCGCGGCCGGGTCGAGTGCCCGAAGTGCCTGAACGTCGAACGCCGGGTGGACTTCAAGCGCGCGCTCCGCGTTGACCGCGCGAAGCGGGATCCCCTCCTCCACTGCCATTGCGACGAGCCTCCCGACGGCCTTGTACGCTTCGCGGAACGGCTCTCCGCGCTGCACCAGCGCTTCTGCGAGGTCGGTGGCCTGAGTGAATCCTTGTTCGAGCGCGCGCGCCCCGCGCTCGACGTCGAAGCTGACATGCGGCAGCGCCAGAGAGACCGCCTTGACGCACCCCGAGGCGATGGGTCCGGCCTCGAGCACCGGAAGCCGATCCTCTTGCTGGTCGCGGCTATAGCCACTGGCCAGCCCCTTCATTAGGGTGAGCATGGAGACGACACCCCCGACCGCCCGCGCGCTCTTCCCGCGCACGAGCTCGAAGATGTCCGGGTTCTTCTTCTGCGGCATCATGCTGGAGCCGGCTGCGATCGCGCCGTCCAGATGCAGGAGCCCGAACTCGGTCGTGGCGAAGTCGACGATGTCGCCCGCCATGCGTCCAAGCGCGAGGACGACGCGAGCCGCGCTCCACGTCCAGTCGAGCGCAAAATCGCGGTCGCCGACGGTGTGCAGCGCGTTTTGCGTTGGTTCCCACGGCGCGAAGAGACTGGCGACGAAGGCGCGATCGATGGGCAGCGACGTTCCCGAGCACGCGCCGCTGCCGAGTGGCATCTCGATTTGATCGAGTGCGAATACGATGGTCTGCGATGCACGTACAAGGCCGACACCCCAAGAGGCGACGAGGAATGCCGCGCTGACGGGCTGCGCGCGTTGCCGATGCGTGTATGCGGGCAAAAGAACGTGCTTCTCGTCCGCTGCACGAGTCGCGAGCGCGCTCACGAGTCCAGCCACTTCCCGGAGCAGCGCCGCGCCGCGGTCGCGGACGTGCAATCGCAGGTCGAGCGCGACCTGGTCGTTGCGCGAGCGCGCCGTGTGGAGCCTTGCCGCGATGGGCCCCAGGCGAACAGTGAGCTCCGCCTCGACCGCCATATGCACGTCCTCCTCGTCGTCCGGCAGCTGGAGCAGGCCGCCCCGCGCTGCTTCATAGAGGGCCCGCAAGCCTTCGCGCAGAAGGCGCGCGTCCGCCCACGGAATGATTCCCGTCCGGGCGAGCATCGTCACGTGCGCGGCGCTGCCGATCAGGTCTTCGCGCACGAGCGCACGGTCATGCTCGAACGATGACGACCATGCGAGCAGCTCGTCGAGCATTCCCGCCTGTCCGGTGGCGCTGGTCCGCGCAATGCCGCTCACTTCCGCACTCCTGTAGTGCTTCCCTCGCTCGACCGCCACCCGCGGACGTTGAAAGCAATCGCAGGATTGCCCGCGTCGGTCACGCCTCGCGAAGCATGCAGCGGGATCAGGCATGCGCGCGTCGGGATGACGCATGTCCTCCTTCTACATTTTGGCTTCCCCGGCATGGTTATCGACCCCATCCAGGCCCTATCATTCGCTATTTGTAGATATCGTGCGCCACCTCCCACCTAGGGATCTAGACGTCAAGGATCATTTGAAGCTCTTTCGGGGATCTGCTTTCCTCGGTGGTCGTCTTCGCCACGCCGCCCGCTGCGCCGGATTCACGCGCAGTTCGTGACTTGCGTGCCGGCGGTGTACGACGGACGTCACGACGATGCGCTGGATCGTGGGCCCCACCGACGGCCGCACCGTGCTGGAGATCTTGACGCGGGCAGGTGCAGACGCGGATGCGGTCCGCGACGGCAGAGTCTTCGTCGGACTTCGGCGCGTCCGGCGAGGCGACGAGCGCGTGCGCGAAGGAGACATGGTCGACGTCGCGCCTCCACGCAAAGGCCCGGACGAGCCTTTGCTTGTTCTCGCCCAGACTAGGGACCTCATCGCGGTGGACAAACCCGCGGGGATTTCGACGATTGCGGACCATGCGGGTGCCGCGCACACGCTCGTCGCTCTCGTCGCACGGCGATTGGGCCGTCGCGAAGCCGAGATCCATCCGACGTCGCGGCTGGACCGCGATGTCAGCGGCGTCGTCGTCTTTGCCTGTACCCCCGCCGCCGCACGCCGGCTCAAGGACGCGCGCAAGGCCGGTACTTACCAGCGGCATTACGTCGCGATCGCTGCGAGCACCCCGTCCGACGAGCGCGGCACCTGGAACGCGCCGATCGGCCGCGCGGCCCACCCTCGATTGCGCGCCGTCGCCGGTCGAGATGCAATCGACGCGCAGACCCACTATGTCGTATGTGCGCGCGCACGGAGCGGTGCGGCGCTTGTTTCGCTCGCGCCCGTCACCGGCCGTACACACCAGATCCGCCTGCACGCCGCACACGCAAATGCGCCATTGATTGGCGATCGCGCGTATGGTGGTCCGACGCGCCTTACGCTTGCGAACGGCCGCGTCGTCGAGCCGCGTCGCATCGCGCTGCACGCGGCTCTCGTCGTTGTGCCGGACGAACGTGGCGCGCCGCTCGCCGTAAAATCTGCGATTCCTTCGGCCCTCGTCGATCTTTGGTCCACCCTTGGCGGCGACGCTGCGGCATGGGAGGTTGCAGCGTCGTGCGCCGTTCGTTGATCCTCTTTGCCCTCGTGGCTTGCGTCGTGTGTACGCTCGACGCGCTCGCCAACGAGTCGCGCCGCACGATCGATGTGAGCCGGGCGCTGGATGCGGGCCCGCTCGAGTGCACGAGCGATATGACAATCGTGCCCATACCTGCCGATCCATCGCCCCTCGTCGAGCGCGAACAGTGGGTATTCGACCTGCGCTGGGACCGGGGCGAAGTGTGGCTCCTCGGTGTTCAAGGGATACAGCTCGCTGTGCCACAGCCCAGTCCACGTGCCATGGGGCGCTTCGCGGTCGAGCTCTACGAAGGTCGCGCGCTCATCGAGCGGGTGCGTTTCGATTTTCCACTCTTGGGCGCTTCGGAGTCCGACGCGGGTATGTCCTTCGCGAAGCGCCTCGGGACCCGGATCGGCGTGGTCTTTCCTGCCACCAAGCGAGGGACTCGTCTCGAGCTGTGGGACCGCGCGTCGAACCGGCGTTGGATTCTGCCTTGGCCACCGACCTTGGCGACACGCGCCGCGGACGCCGGCGCGCTTCCTCGGCCCCACGACGCGGGGCAAGCCTCATAACCGCGACGTGCTATGCCCGGCCTCATGATGCGCGGCGCGCTCGAAGATATTACGAAGGCGGTTGGCAACACACCGATCGTGCGACTGAACCGCGTTGCCGCAGGCATCCCCGTCGAAGTCTACGTCAAATGCGAGTATTTGAACCCGGGCGGCAGCCACAAGGACCGCCTTGCTGCGAACATGCTTCGCCGAGCCGAAGAGGGTGGGCTCAAAACGGGTGGTACGATCATCGAGGCGACGAGCGGCAACACCGGAGCTTCCCTGGCGCTACTTGCCGCGATCCGTGGGTATCGATGCATCTTCGTAATGCCGGACAAGATGAGCCAGGAAAAGATTGCGCATCTACGCGCATTCGGTGCCAGGGTCGTCGTTTGCCCGACTGCGGTCGAGCCGGACGACCCACGCAGTTATTACAGTGTCGCCAAGCGTCTGGCCGCCGAAACGCAGAACTCTTTCTATGCCAACCAGTATCACAATCCGGCCAACCCAGAGGCTCACTACCTCTCATCGGCACCCGAGATTTGGCGTCAGACGAATGGCGACTTCGACGTGTTTGTCGCGGGCATGGGGACGGGCGGCACGATCAGCGGTTGTGGCAAGTATTTCAAAGAAAAAAACGCAGACATTCAGGTTGTCGGCGTCGACCCGGTGGGCTCACTCTATTACGATTTCGTGAAAACGGGCCGCGTCACCAAGCCGTTTGCTTACAAGGTTGAGGGGATTGGAGAAGATTTCTTTCCGACCACGATGAACCTGGCCATCATCGACGAGATTGTCCGCGTCGACGACAAGGAATGCTTCCTCATGACGAGGGATCTCACGCGGCTCGAGGGACTCTTCGTCGGGGGCTCGGGAGGTGCCGCAGTGGCCGGAGCGCTCCAGTACGCCCGGCAGTCAGGAAAGCCAGGCCAGAAAATACTCGTGTTTCTCGCCGACGCTGGTCACAAGTACATGTCGAAGATTTTCAACGATGACTGGATGCGCGAGAACGGCTTTCTGGACGATGCGCCTGGAATCGGTACCGTGCGCGACCTTCTCGTAGCGAAGGACCGTGTGGGGCGCGAGCTCGTGACGGCGACGCCTGCATCGAAGGTGCGCGACGTCATCGATACGCTCAAGTCGCACGGAATCAGTCAGCTCCCTGTAATCGACGGCGGCAAGTTGAGAGGAATCGTCGCCGAGGTCGACCTCTTGCGGCATCTCGTCAACGGGCACAAAACGCTCGATTCGCCTATCGGGGAGCTCGTGGAGGGGGACTACGCCACGGTCACTCCGAACACGAAACTCGAGCTATTGCAGGGTGTGCTGGCCGACGCCAAGGTCGCGATCGTTGAGGAAAGGGATCACGTCATCGGTATCGTGACGAAGATCGATCTCATCGACTACTTGGCGCGCGACTCGACGACGCCGTCCAAGCCCTCGCCCGTGATGCCCGCCCTCGCCGCGAAATCCAGTGCACCGCCGTCGAGGTAACATTATATCAATGTTCGGCGGTCCGCTCGAGCACTCGCGTCGTCCGCTATTCCCTCGGATAGGCCTCGGAGCCCATCTCGAGACCGTCGAGGCCGTCCCATTCCACTTCGGAGGGGACGCGATTGCCAACAAGGAGCTCGACGATACGAAAGAACGCGTACGCGAGACCGAAGACAACGATTATGTTCGTCCCGATTCCGATGACTTGCGCGGCGAGCTGTCCGGGATCGCCGAAGAAGAGTCCGCGGACGGGCCCGGGCACGCCGTTCCAGCCCTCGCCGTAGCTTCCATCCGCGAAGAGTCCAACCGCGAGCGCTCCCCACACCCCACACACGCCATGCACCGTGATGGCCCCGACCGGATCGTCGATGCGCGCGCGTCGCTCGAGCGTTCCGACCACGAATGGAACGAGGAGGCCCGCGACCACCCCGATGAGCGCCGCAGTGGAAGGCACGACGAATGCGCATGGCGCCGTGATCGCGACGAGCCCACCCAGGAGACCGTTGCACGCCATCGGAACGTCCGGACGCCGATGTCGCTGCCATTCGTAGAAGAGTGACGTGAGCGCACCGGTAGCAGACGATATGGCGGTGTTCACCGCGATGGCCGCGATCCGCGGGTCCGACGCGGCGAGGGTCGAACCGCTGTTGAAGCCGAACCATCCGAATGCCAGGACGAAGGTTCCCATGACGGCGAGGGGCAGATTGTGACCCGCGACGAGGCCTACCGTCCCGTCCTTGCGGAACTTGCCGAGTCGCGCCCCGATGACGAGGGCGCCCGCGAGTGCGGTGACCCCGCCCGTCATGTGCACGACGGAAGACCCCGCGAAGTCGACGCATCCATGGCCCAGGCCGAAGTTCTGTCCTAGTGCCGCGAGCCAGCCGCCGCCCCAGACCCAATTCGCGAACAGCGGATACAGGATCATCGACATGAAGAACCCGTAGATGATGAACGCGGAGAACTTCCATCGTTCTGCGAGTGCGCCCGTCGGGATCGTTGCGGCGGTGTCCATGAAGACGACCCCGTACAGGAACATGGCGAGGTCCGGCGGATCGTGCGCGACCGTGACCAGGGCGAATTTCGACCCACCCACGATACCAAAGAGACGTGAGCCGACGTGAAGCCCGAGCTCCTGATGCGACGAACTGACTCCGCCCAGCGAAGTCCAGCCGGAGATGCCCCCCATCGCAACCCCGTAACCGACGAGCCAGAAACCGATCACGCCGATCGGATAGATGACCAGATTCATGGCCATGGTGTTCACGGCGTTTTTCGCGCGGGTCAGCCCCGTCTCCACCATCGCGAAGCCGAGCTGCATGAACATCACGAGAAAAGAGCAAACCAGCAGCCAGGCCAGGTTGAGCGAGTGCTCGGACATGTCAACGTTCCTTCACTGGGCGCTCGCTGCCGCTCGTCGCAGCCGGCGGTGCGTGGTAGCGAGTGTCCGTCCGGGATGTTGCCCAGATGAGTATTCCCAGCCCCGAAATCACCAGAACCAGGACAATCGGTGCGACGGCGCGGCGCGGCATCCGGAAGGCCCGAAGCAGCGGACGATTCGCGCGCAGCGAACGATCTCGCGGAACGACCCTGCTGGGAGCTTCGAGATCTGCCAGCATCTCGGCGGCGGACGCATATCGTTCTCGCGGCGAGCGAGCGACGGCGTGAAGGATGACTTCGTCTATCTTCGGATCGATGTCGGGCAGGACATCGCGGGGGGGGCGGGGGGCCTCGTCCATCTTCGCCCGCATGATTGCGTGCGCGTTTGCGCCTGCGTACGGGAGCTCACCCGTGATCATTTCGTAGAGCATCGTGCCGAGCGCGTAGATGTCCGTGCGCGGGTCGCCCCGGCGTCCTCTGACTTGTTCCGGAGCCATGTAGTCCGGAGTGCCCATCGTCGACGAGAGCCCTGCCCAAGTGAGTCGGCGCGCGGCTTCATCCCTCGCGATGCCGAAGTCGATGAGGCTGACATGGCCATCCTTGGTCACCAGGACGTTCTCGGGCTTGAGGTCGCGGTGCACGATGCCCTGTTCATGCATGTAGACGAGTGCCCGGCCGATCTGGCGCGCGATATTGAGCGCATCCTCGACCGGGAGCCGTTTTTTTTGGCCGATGATCGCGCGTAGAGAGCTGCCCTCCGCGTATTCCATGACCAGGTACATCCGGCTCTTCGATTCGGGCCGGAGGACGCGCACGATGTTGGGGTGCTCCAGCTTTTGTCCGATCTTCTCCTCTCGCTCGAAACGCTGGTAGAAAGCGATGTCGCTTTCGTACTGCATGTGGGGCACCTTCAAAGCGACCGTCGCGCCCGACCGAGTGTCGACGGCTTTGAAGATCGATGCCATTCCGCTGCGCGCGAGGAGCTCCGTGAGCTCGTACTGATCGAGGCGTTCCCCAGCGATGGCGTCGCGCATGCGCCGATCACGTTTATCACACCGCCCTGCGCCATCGCCCCAAATGGCAAACGGCTCAGCACGAGGCCGAGCCGTTCACCGTGTCGCGTTCGGATTGTGTGTTAAGAACCAGTCGGCATCACGTCGTCTGCGCGGCTTGTTTGTCGGTAACGAGCACCGACTTGGCCTTGGCCTTGCTGCTCCGCAGGAAGTAAATCCCGCCGTAGATGCCCCACATCGCGCAGATCCCAAGCGCGATGTACGGCTCCTTGACGCTCATCCCGCTCACCATGAATGGCCCGACCAAATAGAAGGCCATCATCAGCAAGTTCGCGACGAGCCCGAAAATCGGAACGACCATGTGCTTGAAGCCATGGAACATGTGATGCTCACGGAAGGCCACGATGCATACGATGCACGTCAGCATGTACAGCATGAACGTCCCGAAGTTGCTGATGAGCGTCACGATGACGAGCGTGTTCGGTAGTTTGCTGATGAGCGCGGGGTCGAAAATCCCGAAGCTGTACCACATGTTGTGGTACTTCGCCTCGAGAGGCGCCGGTGTGGTTCCGCCGAGATAGACGGAAACTGTGATGATGCCGATGATCGCGGACAGGACGCCAAGGGTCCAAATCGCGCGGTGCGGAGTGGCGGTCTTGCCGTGGAGCATGCCGAAGTGCTCGGGAACTTCCTCGTCCTTGCCCATGGCATAGGTCACGCGCGCCCCGGTGCTCAGGCAGGAAAGCGTCGTCCCGATCAGCGCAAGGAAGACGGTGAACGCCTGGACGAGCATGAACGCCCGACCGGCCGAGTACGAACCGAAGAGCCATGTACCGGCGAGTACCATCATGTCGCCAATCGGGGCGCCGGAGGCGCCGGCGTTGGCCAGGGTATAACCCTGATTGAGCATGTAGTTCCCGGCGAAGTACTCGATGAGATAACAGAACCCTCCCTGAATCGCGAGCGACAGAAGGACGGCTCGTGGGATGTCGCGCTTTGCATTCTTCGCTTCTTCACCCATCGACGTGACGGACTCAAATCCGACCAGGATGAGAATCGCGATACATGCCTGGATGAACATGAAGGAGAAGTCGTGCGGCGCGACGACGGAGCCGGCGGTCTGGTGGAACTTGAAGTGTGGTGTCAGATCTTTCGGATGGTCGGCGTCCACAGGCTCCATCGTAACCGCCTGGTCCGGCGCGTAGCTCAAAATGAAGGGGACCGGTTTGCCGTCCTTCATCTCGGGGACAGGATCCCCGGTTTTCTCGTCCATCTTGTTCTGCATCACCGGTTGCGCATCGGCGTCCACCTTGGGCTTGCCGTCTTCGACGACCTGTTCTTGCGCCACCACGTAATCGACGGGCGTGCCGTTGATCAGTTGCAGCCCTTTGGAGCCTTCTGGGTGCTGGACGCGGTATGCAATTGCGATGACCGAGAAGACGAGTAGAGCCCCGATCTGCACGACATTGATGACCATGTTCACGCTGGTGGTCCCTGTGACCCCGCGGAACGCGATGTACGAGACACCGAGGGCGAATGCGAAACAGAAGAAAAACATGAACAGCGGACTATTGAAGCCACCGCTGAATGTGTCGGGGAAGAACTGGTTGAGCAAGTACCCGCTAATCAGCGCGGTGACTCCAACCATGCAACCCGGATACACCCAGTAGTAGAGGTGGCTCGCCCAGCCGGTGATGAACTTTGCGAGACGCGCGAACTTGAAGGCCTTCGACTTGGAAAGGAATGCCTGCTCAGCGAAGAAGTACGACGAACCCGCTCCAGGATAGAGCTTGGCCAGCTCGGCGTAGCTGATGGCCGTGGCGAAACACAAAAGAAGCGCGGCCACGATGCCGAACCACATGGCGCTACCGGCCATGGGCGCGCCATAGAGCGCCTGGATCTGGAACGTGAGCCAGAGAAAGGCGCCAGGCGCGATCAGTGCCATTGCATTGATAGTCAGCCCAGTCAGACCGAGCGTTGCGCGGCCAGCAGAGGGCGTTCCCGAATTTGATGCGTTGCTAATGTCTGACATGGGTCTCCCCTGGTTGGTGAGGGCCAAGATACCTACGTCGACGCTTGTTTCAGGAGTGTTGCCACCGAACGAAAAAAGAAGGGCTCGAACATTTGGCAGTCATTGTTTCGTGGACGTTTCGGACGCAGAGGCGCGCCGTTGTCCGCTGCGGTGGGTCGATATTTATGGAATGGTTACGCGATGGCGATGTCCGCAGGCGCGGTTGGCAGTCCCGACACCGAGCAACCCCTCGTCGCGGCGCTGTCGCATCGTGGAACCGAGCGCGCTACGAACGAGGATTCCTGCGGAATGTACGTCGACGGCCGATGTGTCCTCGCCGTCGTCGCGGATGGCGTCAGCGGATATGAAGGAGGCGAGATTGCCAGTCGGACCGCGGTCGACGTGACCATTCGTGCGTTTCAGGAGAGTCCTGTCTCTTGGGGACCGTTGAAGCGCATTCATCGTGCGGTGCAACAG
>JALYHX010000349.1 GCA_030776305.1 Myxococcota bacterium | reverse complement strand
TTCTACGACTCTCCCGAGGAGGTGGCGCGCCACTATCCACATCTCGCCGGAGATCGATCGCCGGGCGACAATGCGCTCGCGGTCCTCCCACTGACCGTCACGGGTCGCACGTTTGGAGCGATGGGGTTCGTCTACGACGAACCGAGATCTTTCCCGGAGGCCGAGCGCACGCAGATGCTCGCGCTCGCCCGTCTTTGCGCCCAGGCGATGGACCGAGCGTCGTTGCTCGAACTGGCACAGCGCGAGCGACAGCACGCCGAGGAGGCGAATCGCGCAAAAGACGAGTTCTTGGCAATGGTCAGCCACGAGCTCCGGACGCCATTGAACGCGATGCTGGGGTGGACGCGTATGCTGCGGACCGGCAAACTGGAACCTGCGCGCCGGGAGAAGGCACTCGAGACCATCGAACGCAACGCGCTCGCGCAGACCCAACTCATCGAGGACCTCCTCGACGTCACGCGCATCATCACGGGGAAGCTGCGGCTGAACATCGGTCCGTTGGACTTGGTACACGTCATCGAGGCGGCCATCGAGGGTGTGAAGCCCTCAGCGGAGGCAAAAGGCCTCCGAATTCTTGCGGCGCTCGATCCCATCGCGGTGCCGGTGCCGGGTGACGCGGATCGACTTCAACAGGTCGTCTGGAATCTGCTCTCGAATGCCGTCAAGTTCACCGAAAGGGGGGGCCAGATCCACATACGGATGCAGGCTGAGGAGTCGAGCGCCGAGATCGTCGTCGAGGATACCGGCGTGGGAATCGCGCAAGCGTTCTTGCCTCACATCTTCGAGCGGTTTCGCCAGGCCGACGGCGGCACGACACGCGCCTACGGCGGGCTCGGGCTAGGCCTGGCGATCGTCAAGCACCTCGTCGAGCTCCACGGCGGAACTGTGACCGCGGAGAGCGAGGGAACGGGGCGGGGTGCGCGGTTCACTGTGCGAGTTCCAGTGGGTCGCGTTCAAATGGAATACACACCACCCGTGCACACGGTAGATCGTGGGGCACCCAACCTGCGCCCCGAACCATTTCACCCGCCGCCGCCGGTCGCGGGTCTTCGCGTGCTGGTCGTCGAGGACGAGCCGGACGCGCGCGAGCTCTTGGTGACATTTCTGGGGCAACGTGAGGTCGTCGTCCGAACCGCCGCGAGCGCGGAAGAGGGGCTCGCGCAGGTCGGCGAATGGAAACCCGATGTCATCCTGTCCGACATCGGAATGCCGGTCGAAGACGGGTATGCGTTCATCCAGAGGGTGCGCGCTCTTCCGAATGACCGAGGCGGGCGTACGCCTGCGGTGGCTCTCACGGCCTTCGCGCGGATGGAGGATCGACGCAAGGCGATGCTGGCCGGCTACAACATGCACCTATCGAAACCGATCGACCCGGCGGAGCTCTTGCTCGTTCTTGCCAACGTGGGGGGACGCCTGACGCCGACGTCAACTCTCGATCCGATGCGTGCGACCGGTGAACGCGACTGACATGAGGCGACGGCCGTACGAGCGGAGAGCGCCGCCGGCAACGAGCGGACGCCGGTTCGCCATGAAGGACTTCCGCCGGTGATGCGTACGGCGTGAAAGCATGCAACCGCGGCGTGGAGAGGTCCGCGGTGCGCGTGAACGCATGGAATTCCAGAGCGAAGCGGTTTGCGTTGCGCGTGAAGAGGATGGGTCTACGGGGTGACGGGGTTCATTGGGCCCGCAAAGGGCATCGAGCGACTGCGTGACGTGCTTCGCCGTGCGCGTGAAGGCCTGGATCGACGGCGTGAAGCAGTTTGCGGCGCGGTTGAAAAGCATGGAGCCACGGGGTGATGCGCTTTGCGCTGCGGGTAAAGGGGCTTTGAGCCATGGGTTGAAGCGCTTCACGCCGCGGGTGAAGGGCTTCACGCCCGCGAGTGGAGGCATCAAGCCACGGGGTGATGCGCTTTGCGCCGTGCGGTAAAGGGCTTGATCCATGGGCTGAAGCGCTTCACGTTGCAGGTGAAGGGCGTGACGCCGGGGGTTGAGGTGCTTCACGCCGCGGGTGAAGGGCTTCACGGCCGCGAGTGCAGGCGTCGAGCCACGGGGTGATGCGCTTTGCGCTGTGGGTACGGGGCTTAAGCCATAGGCTGAAGCTGCTTGGGTCGCGAGCTCAACGCTCGTCACGCGCGCGCTTCGCGAACGCTTCGTAGATCGGCACATCGCCGTTCTCGGCGATCTGCCTATCCTCGTAGGGCGCGGCAACGCGGCGATAAAACTCGTCGCCGATGTTCTTGAACACCCCGGATACCGCCGCAATCGTGCCGTATCGAATGCGGCCAAATCGCGCCTGGATCACTTCCATCGCGACCGATGTGCACGCATAATTGAGCAACCCTGCGAACGCCGTCTCCTCGGGCATGGTTCGCGCCAGATCCGCAATGCGTGTGGCGAGCTCGCGAATCGCGGGGTCGATCTTGTCGCGGTATTCCGGCTTGACGTAAGGCATGGTTCCTGGCGCGTAGCCGATTGCCGCCCAGAAGGGTAGTGGCGCTTGCGTCGGGCTATACGACCCGCAAACTGCGCCCGACGATGACCTCGTTGTGGCTTCCGATGCGGTAGCCCTGCAGATCGAGCGTCACGTATGCGTAGCCGAAACGTTTGCCCGCTTCGACAATCGCGTCGCGCATGTCGAAGGCCCGTGCGAGCTCCTCGCGCGCGATTTCGACTCGCGCGAGCGCGCGGTCAGAAGCGGTGGCTCCGAGCCCATGCCAGCGAACACGGACCTGCCTCAGCCCCAGACGCCGAAGCTCGGCCTCGAGCCCTCCGATCTGGGCGAGGCGTTCGCGCGTCACTTCAGTGCCATACGGGATGCGACTCGAGAGGCAAGCGCTCGCCGGCTTGTCCCATGCGGCCAAACCGAGGATCTTGGCGCACCGCCGCACGTCTTCTTTGCGGAAATGGCACTCGACGAGGACGCTACGGACGTTCGCGCGTTTGGCGGCATCGAGGCCCGGACGGTGGTCGCCGAGGTCGTCCAGGTTGGTGCCATTGAGCACGTGAGCGAGCTCCCATTGGCGCCGCTTTTCTTCGGCGATCTCGTAGAGCTCGCTCTTGCAGTGAAAGCATCGATCGCTGGCATTGGCGACGTAGCCAGGTCGCTCGATCTCGTGAGATTCGATGAGCTCGTGGCGTGCGCCAATCTGCGCTGCGATGGCGATCGCGGCTTCCTTCTCGAATGGCGCGAAACTGGGTGACACGGCGGTCATCCCGACCGCGCGAGGCCCGATGGTTTCGTGTGCGACAGCAAGGACAAGCGCGCTGTCGACTCCGCCCGAATAGCAGACGAGGGCGGAGCCCATTCCCCGCAAAGTCGCGCGCAACTGCTCGAGATGTGGGTCGTGGGGAGCCATCACGACCTTCTTCCTAGCACTGCTTGCATGACTCCTCTCATAACTGCTAACTTGTTCAGTACGAGCTCGCATGGCCGCCGCGCACGATGTCGAAAGCCTGCTGGCACGGTTCGGTACCGCGGGCAAATTGCGGATCGCGCGCACGGATGCCGCCTCTTTGCGCGCGCTCGCGCTTTCCTGGCCAGATCTGGATGCCATTCTGCCTGACGGAGGGCTCCCGCGCGGGGTGGTGGAGCTCGCGGCGCCGCTTGCGCTGGGCGGATCGACAAGCGTTGCGCTTGCGGCGATATGCGCCGGGCAAACTCGAGGCACGAGGGCGTGGTGTGCATGGCTCGATCCGGAAGGGACTTTGTATGCGCCAGGGGTGGTCGCCGCTGGCGTGGAGCTTTCCCGAATGCTCGTCGTGCGCCCGCCGAGGGCGCAGCTCGGGCGCGTCTCGGTCAAGGTCGTCGCAACGGGGGCGTTCGAGGTCGTGGCCGTCGACTTGGACGGGGTGCCCGGAGCGGGGATATCGGTGAATGTGGGCACACACCAACGGCAAAAGGAACAAAAGCCATCGAAGGCACGCAGGGCATGGGTGCCCGAGGTGCTGGTGCGCAAGCTGGCACTGGCCGCGGAACCTAGTGGGTCGACCGTTCTGTTGCTCACGGATGCTTCCAAACCGCGCGCCGTTCCATGGCCAGTGGCGCTTCGCCTCGAGCTATCGAGTCCAAGTCCCTGCGAGCTCGTCGTGCGCGTGGCCAAAGACAAACGGGGTCGCATCGGTCTTGCGAAGACGATTCCATTTCGTCCCATCCTGAAAGATGCGATTTGACCGTGCAGCGCCGCATCGCCTGCATCGCGCTACCCGACATCCGCGTGGAGGTCCTCAAAGAGAGGGAATCGGGTGAATCTCCGCTTGCCGTGATCGTCGCTCGTCCGGGCGGCGTGGTGAAGACGGAGCGTGAAGTTCTCGGTAACACGCGCATCGACTTCGTGTCGCGCGACGCATTGGTGCTCGGTATTGGCGCGGGGCAGACCGTGGCGACCGCACGCGCGAAATGCGCAGACCTGCGCGTGCGCGTCTTGGCCGAGGGGACGGTGAGAACGGCACTCGCGCGGATCGCCGAGGCATCGCTCGCGTTCGGACCGACCACTGCGTTCGACGTCGCGCAAGACGTCATCTGGGTCGACGTAAGCGGGTGTGCGCATTTGCATGGCGGCGAAGTCGAGCTCGCACGGATGCTGGGTGCGCACGTGCGCGCGCTCGGACATGCGTGCCGGGTCGCGGTTGCCGATGGGCCACGATTGGCTGCGGTGGTCTCTCGTTACGCAACCGCCTCCGACCCGATGGTCGTTCCAGAAGGGAAGGGTGCTGCGGCCGTTCGCTCATTGCCAATCGCGGCGCTTGCACTCGACGCTGACGTGTCCACGTGGCTCGCCGATCTCGGCCTGTCGACGTGCGGAGACCTGCAGAAGCTGCCTCGTCGCGCCCTCGGCATGCGCCTCGGTGAACGAGTGCACGATGTCATGCAGCTCCTGGACGGTCGGGACCATGCACCGCTCGACGCATGGCGTCCGCCAGACGTGCCAGAGGAACGTGTTGAGCTCGATTGGGGCGCTCACTCGATCGACGCACTCGCTTTCGTGCTGAGGACATTGTGCGACCGGCTTGCGGCTCGGATTCAGGGGCGCGCTCTTGCGGTGGCACGATTGGAAATCGTGCTCGCGCTCGATCGCGCGATGCTTTGCGAAGACGCGAGTTCGTCCTCCGCCGTCGAGCCATCAGTGGTTGGTCATCGTGTGTCGCTGTCGATTACCCTGCCTTCGCCGATTGCCAGGGCAGCGGATCTGCTCGCCATTGTCCGCGCCAGGCTCGAGGGCTGCTCACTGGCGGCGCCCGTTCTGGCAGTGACGTTGCGCGCGACTGAGCTTGTCCGCGCACCGGCGCGCACACTCGACCTGCTCGCACCGGAACCGAAAGCCGACTCCGCTTTGCCACGGCTCGTTGCGGAGCTGCTCGCAGAGCTCGGTGAAGGCACCGTGGGTATGCTGACGCTGGTCGATACGTGGTTTCCTTCGGAGCGCACGCGTCTCGTTCCCTATCTGACCGAATCAGCGAGGTCACGACACTCGCTCGTGACATCGGCGCTCGAGCCGTCGCGCTTCGTCCCGGCGACCCATGTGCCGCACGGCACTCTCGCTCGCGCGCATCATCTCGCACGTGTCGAGTCAGTGCAGTGGTGGCAACACATGTCCGCATCCAGTGGGTGTCGATGTCGCGATCTCTTCGCCGCGTGGGTCATGCCCACATCCTTCCCGAACGAAAGGATGAATCTGGTTCCCACAGGCGGCGCGCTCGGTTGGGTCGAACTTCGTGATTCGATGGGGGAGCCGCTTTTATGCGGCTGGATGGATTGAGACAAATTTGTACGACAGCAATTACGAGCTTCGCTCGTCACGCCTTCGTACGGCACAATGGGAACATGCGTACCCCCGGATTCGAGAAACGGGCCTCTGGCCGGACGCTTCTCGTGGTCGAAGACGACGCCGACATACGCGAGGCGCTCGATGGGCTTCTCTCGATGGAGGGCTTTCGCGTAACCGGCTGTTGCAACGGGCGTGAGGCTCTGGATTGGCTGCATACGTCGTCCAAGCCCGACGTGATCGTTCTCGACTTGATGATGCCCGTCATGGATGGTTGGCAGTTTCGCGTCGCGCAGAAACACGATCCGGAGCTCGCCACCATTCCCGTCGTTGCGCTGAGCGCCGACGCGACAGCAAAGGCCGCGGCGATCGACGCAGACGCATACTTGAAGAAGCCAGTCGACTACGAGACGCTCATCGACACGATCGATCGCTTGCTCGTTGCAAACGAACACCGTGAGCTACAGTCCCGGCTCGCGCAGACGGATCGGTTGACTTCTTTGGGGACGCTCGCCGCCGGTGTCGCGCACGAGATCAACAATCCGCTCGCTTATGTCTTGCTCAATCTGGGCTATGTCACCGAAGAGCTGCCGAAGCTATTGCTGGGCGCCTCCGTCGAGCAGACTCGCGAGGTGCGCGTCGCGCTCGATCACGCGCGCAATGGCGCAGAGCGCATACGCGACATCGTCCGCAGCCTGAAGACGTTCTCCCGACCCGAGAACGAAACGTGCGTGCCGCTCGACGTCGCGCAGGTGCTCGACGCGACGCTCGCCATGATTGCCAACGAGATACGCTATCGCGCGCGTCTGGTGAAGGAGTACGAGCAAACGTCGGAGGTCATCGCGAACGAAGCGCGGCTCGGGCAAGTATTTTTGAATTTGCTTCTGAATGCGGTTCAGGCGCTCCCCGAAGGGCGATCCGAAATGAACGAGATCCGCGTGGTGCTGCGTGCGCCAAGGGGGGGGCGAGTGGTCGTCGAAGTGCACGACAACGGCGTCGGCATTTCGCCACAGGTGCGCGGACGAATCTTCGAGCCGTTCTTCACGACGAAGCCGGTGGGCATTGGCACCGGACTCGGCCTGGCGATTTGCCATGGCACGGTCACGTCGCTCGGTGGAATGCTCACCGTCGAGAGCGAGGTCGGCAAAGGAAGCATCTTTCGAGTGAGCCTGCCGGCCGCGGGGCGTGCGGTCGGCACGATTGCGGTCGCAACCGCGAGTGACGTGCCACCGGCCTTGTCCGCATCGAAGTCGCGGGGGCGCATTCTCATCGTCGACGACGAACCGATCGTGTGCTTTTCGCTTCAGCGGCTGCTCTCGGGCGAGGGCGAAGCGATTGCCGCGACCAACGCGCGCGAGGCGGTTGCGCGCATCGCAGCGGGTGATCGGTTCGACGTCATCTTATGCGACCTGATGATGCCCGAGATGGACGGGCCCGCCATGTATGACGAGCTTCTGAAGATCGCGCCGGCGCAGGCCGAGCGGATGGTATTCGTCACGGGTGGCGCGTTCACGATGCGTGCTCACGATTTCCTCGAGCGGGTGCCGAATGTGCGTTTGAGCAAACCATTCGACGTCGATTCGCTCCTCGAGCTCGTGCGCGGGCGAATTGCCGTTCAAAACAATGTGTGACTCGTGTTCGTCGAACTCGCGGCCCGGACTCATTTTTCGTTCCTTCGGGCAGGCTCGTCGCCGCGAGCGATTGTCGCCCGCGCTCGAGCGCTCGGCTACGACACCATCGGTATCGCCGATTGCGACGGACTCTATGGGATGGTGCGTGCGCTCGAAGCCGCCGAGGAGCTCGGGATGCGGCTCGTCGTTGGGTGCGAGATCGCCATAGACGCTTCGCCGAGTGTTGGGCCCGCCAGCGTCGAGACTTTGCCACGCGGTCCGAATTCGGTGTGGCTGCACGTCGCCACGGGTGAGGGCTACGCGAACCTATGCCGCATTCTCACGGAGAGCCACGAACGTCATCCGAAGGGCAAGCCTCGGAGTCCTGACGAAGGCGTGCCGCGTAACCAATTCGCCGGCCTGCCGCTCGAAGGGATTTGCGAGAATCCGCGAGGACTCTGGTGCATGGCGCCGCCGGAGGCAGGCTTGCACGCGTTGAGAGAGGCATTCGGCGAACGTCTCTCGATTGCCGCATGGCGACACCTCGACGGAGAAGACGCTGCGCGGCTCGCGCGTGCCGAATCGATCGCGCGAGAGCTCGACGTCGCGATATGCGCGACGAATCGCGTTCTCTTCGCCGGCCCCGAGGACAAGCGGCTGTTCGATGTGCTGTGTTGCATTCGCGAGGGTGTGACGCTGGACGAGGCAGGGCGCGCCCTCCTTCCGAACGCGGAAGCGCATATCAAGCCGCGCGAAAAGATGCAGCGTCTCTTCGCCGAGCACCCGTCGTGGCTGGCGCGGTCGTTCGACGTTGCGGATGCATGTCAATTCTCGCTGCGCGAGCTGAAGTATCGCTTCCCGAGTGAACTGGACGCAGACGTAGCGTCGAATCCGACGCATTGCGAGACGGCCGACGAGGCGCTCCGCCGCTTGACGTACGCGGGGGCGCGCGCGCGCTGGCCAGAGGGCGAGCGAGGGCCAGTCGCTCTGAAGATCGAGAAGGAGCTGGCGCTCATCGCCGAGCTGCAAGTCGCAGCGTACTTCTTGAGTGTTCAAGGCATCGTCGCGATTGCCCGCGCGCGGGACATTCTCTGCCAGGGGCGCGGCAGCGCGGCCAACAGCGCTGTTTGCTACTGTCTCGGCGTCACTGCCGTCGACCCATCACGCAGCAATCTCTTGTTCGAGCGCTTTCTCTCGAGCGAGCGCCGCGAGCCGCCGGACATCGACGTCGATTTCGAGCACGAGAGGCGCGAGGAAGTCATTCAGGAGATATACGCAAAATATGGCCGCGACCGTGCGGCGATGGTCAGCGAAGTGATTTCCTATCGCGGCAAGAGTGCACTGCGCGAGGTGGGCAAAGCGTTCGGGCTGTCCCTCGAACAAGTCGAGCGGCTCGCCGTGCTCGTATCCTGGTGGGACAAGGTCGACGAGGTCCCGCGTGAGCGTGTCGTTGCATGCGGCTTCGACCCGGACGATCCGCGCGTGCGTCAAGTGTTGGCGATGGCGCATGCGATCCAGGGCTGTCCGCGGCATCTGTCGATTCACGTTGGGGGGTTCGTCCTGAGCGCGGAACCGCTCGTCTGCGTCGCACCCGTCGAACCGGCGACGATGCCGGGCCGTACTGTCATTCCGTGGGACAAGGACGATCTCGACACACTCGGCTTCTTCAAAGTCGATGTGCTGGGGCTGGGTATGTTGACGGCGATCCGCAAGGCGCTCGCGATGGCAGCCGACGATTTCGGCGATGCGGATACAGCAATCGATCGCCTCGCCCGCGTCCCGGCGGAGGACCCACGCGTTTACGACGCGCTCTGCGCGGCGGACACCGTCGGCGTCTTCCAGATCGAGAGCCGCGCGCAGATGGCAATGTTGCCGCGTCTCAAGCCGCGGAAGTTCTACGATCTCGTCGTCGAGGTCGCGATCGTCCGCCCGGGCCCCATTCAGGGAGGGATGGTCCACCCGTACCTGCGCCGTCGCACGGGCGACGAGCCAGCCACCCTTCCGCACCCGAAGCTGGCACCGATCCTCGAACGTACCCTCGGCGTTCCCCTCTTTCAGGAGCAAGTCATGCAACTCGCGATCGTCGGCGCGGGCTACACCGGTGGGGAGGCGGATCAGTTACGGCGCGATATGGCGGCATGGCGCAGAAGCGGCAAGCTCGAACGGCACCGCGAGCGTCTCCTCCAAGGGTTTGCGAGCAACGGCATCGAGCGCGAGTTCGGCGAGCGCCTCTACCGGTCGATCGAGGGCTTCGGCGAATACGGCTTTCCGGAGAGTCATGCGGCCAGCTTCGCACTGCTCGTCTACGCGAGCGCATGGCTGAAGGTGCATCACCCAGCGGCGTTCGCAGCGGCGCTCGTGAACAGTCAGCCGATGGGCTTTTACTCGCCTGGCTCGATCGTCCAGGACGCCGAGCGCCACGACGTCGAGGTGCTGCCGGCACGCGTCGACGCGAGTGATTGGGACTGCACGCTCGAAGGGGGAAACCGCGCGGTCGAGCGGGATCCGCCCGCGCTACGCCTGGGTCTGCGGGTCGTGCGGGGCCTGGGCGAGGCCGCAGGCCGGCGCATCGAGGAGGCTCGCCGAACATGCTCGTTCGTCGGTGTGGAGGACCTCGTTGCCCGCGCGGGGCTCGACAAGCGCAAGCTCGATGTGCTCGCACATGCCGGTGCACTGGCTTGTTTCGGACTGGCCCGTCGAGAGGCCATGTGGAAAGTGCGGGGCCCACGGGAAGAGGGTCTCTTTGCCGGGCTGGAGCCGGGCGATGAAAAGCCGGAGCTGGCAGCACTCACGCGCGCCGAACAGCTGGCTTTAGACTATCGGACGACGGGCGTGGCGGTCGGCGACCATGCGATGAAGGTCGTTCGACCAAAGCTGCCCGGGAGCTACAAGAGCGCGTACGATCTCGCGACCATTGCCCATGGTGCACGCGTCAGCACTGCCGGCGTGGTCATCTGTCGACAGCGACCCCAAACGTCGAGCGGCGTCGTATTCGTGACTCTCGAAGACGAGACCGGGTTCGTCAACCTCATTCTATGGGCGACCACGTTTGCACGTTGGCGTCACATCGCGACGACGAGCTCGATGCTGGTGGCACACGGGAAAGTCGAACGCGAGGGTGATGTCGTCTACGTGATTCCCGACCGGCTCGAACGGCTCGCGCTTTACGACCTGCCGTCGATGAGTCGCGACTTCCACTAACGCCCCGCTGCGCCGAAGAACGCGAGCGCCGCGCGCGCCGTCTCCGAGGCACTTCCCGTCGTCGTGTCGATCGCCAGAATCCGACCCTCGCACGTCAGCCCGTAGACGCGTCCCCCGAGCGTTGCGAGTCCCCATACGCAACAATAGCCCACCTCGCCGACGATGCTGGAGCTGTGCGCGGCCGGATCCATTCGAACCAGGCTGTCCGTCGCCGGACAAGCACTGAGCGTGGCCGAGACGAAGACGTGCGAACCGGCCGCCGTCACGTCTCCGCTCGCGCGATATCCCGACGGAAGGGGCGCCACGGGAATCGAAAGTCCGTTCGCCGTGCCAATCTCGAAGAGCTGCGGTACATCGGCCGTCGCCAGGAGCGATCTCCCATTCGTCGTGCCCAGGCCGTTGTACAGATGCAGCGGCAAGATCGACGCGACCGACGTCGCCTCGGATGTTTCGCGATCGACGCGATAAAGGACGTAGCTGTCGGTCGCGTACAGAACCCCCTGTGAGTCGAGGGCAATATCGCCGAGGGCCGCCGCAGACGGACCGAGGTCGACCAGCCCACCGGATGGGACTCTGACCTCGTACAAGTGCCCATCCGACGCGACGCCATACACGAAAGCGTCGCACCCCCGCTTGGGGGAGCAGAGTTGGGTGTTGGGACAAAGCGCGTCGTCGGGCACATGATCGCAACGCAGGCGGTCCCTGCTGCAGACGTCGTGCGTACAGTCGAAGCCATCGTCGCAACTTCGGGGGGCCATCATGCAACCGCTTGTCGGGTCGCAGCGCGCGGTGCTGCAGTAGTCCCCGGAGATGCAGTCGGCGTCCGTTGTGCAGGGGCTGCCAGCGACGGATTGGGCCGGCGGCTCGTCCGAGGCATCGGATGTTATCGACCCCCCTTCGTGTGGCTCGACGAACAGCTGTGTGCGACTGCCGCAAGCGGCCGTCGTCGCGGCCATTGCAACGAGAACGGAAGTGAGAGGCGAAACCAGGAACGATGGGAGCGTAAAAGCACCGCGCATGGCTCGACGTGGGTGTCCTAGTCTGAGGCCCCGGAGTACGCTACGAAGTGTGGTGCTCGCTCTCGGCATGCGCGCCGCAACCTGGGCGTTGGCCACAGTCCTGGTGGCTGGCACGTCCGCGTGTGGTGGCG
>JALYHX010000348.1 GCA_030776305.1 Myxococcota bacterium | reverse complement strand
TGAAGTCGCGTCGTTCGGCGCGCTGCTCCTCGGTGATGCCGTCGGGATCGTGCATCAAGAGGACGTCCCCGAGAAAGTCGAAGGCCGAAAGATTCACGCTCGGGCTGCGGCGTTTGCCTCCGCGGAGAGCGGTCAAGATGTGCCGCACGTCTTGCGGCGCGACCTCCACGTCCCCAGATGCCACATACGTGCGATAGACCGGAAAACAAGCAACCGTGTCCGTCAGGACCCGCGCGAGGGTCCCGACGGTGAAGTCGCGCGACCAGCGATGCTGCTCCGAGATTCGTTCCAGGCGGCGCGCGAGGACCAAAAGCTCGCTCGACATCGACGCCTGCAGAACGAGGCGCTTGGATTCGAACACGACGTCTTCATACGTGCCTTTGACGGTCCGAAGTCCGTCGTAGATCGCGCGCAGTGACTTCTCTCCCGCCGGCGCGACGAAGAGACCATTCACCAGGTTGAGAAAGTCGTACCCCGTCGTGCCGGCGCACGGCCACGTCTCCGGCAAGCGCTCTCCGATGGCCAGGATCTTCTCCACGACGACGTAGGGTCGGCGCGTGCGCTCCGCCAAGTCGGCAAGGTATTGCCGCGGTTCGCGCAGTCCGTCCACGTGATCGACGCGAAGGGCGGTAACGAACCCGCGGCGCAGGAGCTCGAAGAGCTTGGTATGGACCGCCTCGAGGACCTCGGGCTCTTCGATTCGAATCGCGGCCAGATCGTTGATTTCGAAGAATCGGCGGTAGTTGATCTGTTCCGCGGCCACACGCCAGAAGCTGAGTCGGTACGCTTGCTGGCCGAGGAGCTCCTCCAGGGGGTCGAAGCTGCGGGGGTCACCCTTCTGGCCGTTGATGGCGGTGAGCGCGGCGTCGAATGCCGCGCGCCCTTCGGGGTGATCCGCAAGCAAGCTTTTCAATCGGGACTTGACGATCTCCTTCTCGCGCTGCCGCTCCCGGACCTTCTCGGGACTCTTCTCCGAGCGGTCCGGGAGGTGGTCCGCAGCGGTCATGATGCTCTCCAGCTCTTCGATGACGCGATTGTCGCCGGGAGGGTCGCGTTGAAGGCGCTCGAGCGCGCGGCGAAGAACGCGCGAATACGTCGACGGGCCGATGGGAAGACGTCGGTCGCCATAATCGACCATCAGCGCGCCGCCGTCCTCACGAAGCTGCAGTTCGGCGTTCTCGAGCACCCGACCGTATTGGTCCCCGAGAATCGGAAGGAGAACCTTGTCGTGAAGCTCGGCTTTGGGTGGACGCCACTCGATGTCGAAATACTTGGCGAAGGGCGAGCTCGGGCCATTCTCGAGGACGTCGTTCCACCACAGGTTGTCATTCGTGTTGACGCACATGTGGTTCGGCACGACATCGACCATGAGGCCCATGCCGCGTGCGTCGAGGGCCCGGTGAAGGTCGGCCATGGCGTCGTCGTCGCCGATCGCCGGATCGATCGAGCGATGGTCGATGACGTCGTAGCCGTGCTGGCTCCCGGCCCGGGCCACGAGAAACGGTGAGGTGTAGACGTCGGTGATGCCCAGTGAATGGAGATACTCGACGGCGTCGATCAATCTGCGGACGTTGAAGTCCTTCGTCAGTTGGACGCGGTACGTCGCGACCGGAACTCGTGCGGCGCCGGAGGGGTCCCCGGCGCTCACTTGTCCTCCGCCGGGCAGCGACCCGAATCGATCGCAAGGGCGGCGAGCCGCGCAGTGTCGTCTCGGTCGGCGTTCAGCTCGTCGGTCGTCTTGTCGATGCGGTAGGTCCAATTCGTTGCGTCGACCGTACCGGGCCGGTTGATGCGCTCGCGGGAGCCCATCGCGTCCTGGAACGGAACGAGCGCCAACGTCGACGGGGTGTCGTAAAGCGCCTTCAAAAAAACGTCGCGCGTCTTGGGGTCGAACTGCTGCTTCGGGTCGATCGATTCGAACCCTTTAATCCTCAGAAGCTCGTTCCGCTCCTCTTGGGACAGGCTGTCGTACCACTCGGCCGTCGTGTCCGTGTCGTGCGTCGCGTTGGTGGCCACCGACGCGACCGGCCACGATGACGGATCACGGTGCGCCTTGCCGTCTTTCTCCCAGCGCAGCACCCGGTATCCCGCGACCCCCAGACGTTCGAGCGATGGCCGCAGGAACGGAGGCACCGCGCCCAGATCCTCGGCGACGACCTCGCCCCAGTGGCTCATGATCCGGATCACTTTCTCGCCAAGCGCGACTTGCGTGCCTTCGTCCGCGGGAGTGAAGCCCCGTTGCTTTCCATCGGTCGACCGGTAGTACGTCCGATAAAGGCCGATCACATGGTCGATCCGACACAAGCTGAAGAGGGTGCCGGCCCGCATCGACCGCGCGCGTATCCACGCGAAGTGGTTCGATTCCAGCGCCGGCCAATTGTAAACCGGTAGACCCCAGTCCTGGCCGTCGGGCGTTGAATCGTCGGGCGGTGTTCCCACATGCTGATCGATCCGAAAGAGCTCTCGGTTCGACCAAACGTCGGCCGAGTCGACCCCCACCACGAAGGGCAAGTCGCCCATGAGCTCCACGCCCGCGTCGCTCGCCTCGCGTCGTGCCTTCTTCCACTGGACGTCGAGCTGCCATTGGACCCACTTCGCTCGGAGCAGCGCCTCACCATGTTGTTCGCGGGCCGCCGCGATGGCCGGCGCAGATCGGTCACGCGCGCCGGGGTCCCAATCGAGCCAGCTCTTTTGGAATTGTTCGTGCAAGACGCTGAAGAGCCCATAGTCGTCCAGCCACGAGCGATTGCCCTTCATGAAGGCCATGAGCTGCCGGGCGCGTGGCGTTCGTTTCTCCCACTCCTCGCGCAAGTAGCGCGCGAAAGCGATGCGAATGCCCTCGCGTTTGAGTGCGCGGACGGTGGGCCAGTCGACCCTTTTGGCATTGTTCGCAGCGTCCAGCTGGGCGCGCAGCTCCGGTGTGAGCGCGTCACGCCCCCCTGCCGCGGTGAAGTCTTCGCATGCTTCGAGTGACAGATATACGGGATCAATCGCGAACGCCGAGATGGCCGCGTATGGACTCGCATCCGCGCCCGAGACTTCGTTCACCGGAAGGAGCTGCAGCACGGAAAATCCGGCGCGCCGCGCCCACGCCGCGAAGCGTGGGATGTCGGCGATCTCCCCGAGCCCCCATCCCTCACGAGAGCGAATGGAAAAGAGGGGGACGACCACCCCCGACCGACGGCGACGGCGCTGCGCCTCGGTGCGTCGCGCGCGCGCCGGGGCCGAACCGGCTTGTCGGGCGGCCTCGGCATCGAGGGGTTGGCGCAGAAGGACCATCGAGCGGCCAGCCACCTGGTATTCCCCCGAATATCGAGTATTCGTGGGTTTTTCGGGGTCCGCGGTATCGATCTCGAGGAGCCAAGTGGGGCCGCCATCGTCAGGGAGCTTGAACGCGAGCGGGCCATCCTGGCGGTTCATCAGGACGAGGAGCCCATCGTCTATGAGTCTGCGGCCGTGCTCGTCGAGCGTCGGGATCGTGTCGCCGCCAAGCATGAAACCCAATGATCCGATCCATGGTCTCTGCCAATCCTCGGGGTTCATCTCGGCGCCATCCGGACGGAGCCAGGTCACGTCCTTGTATCGCGAGTCCCAGATGTAGTCGCCGACGAAGAACCGGCCGCGCTGCAAGACGGGGTGTCGAGCCCGCAGCTGGATGAGGCGGCGGGTGAAGTCGGCGAGCGCTCGACGCCGATCGTTCATTCGCCAATCGACCCAGGAGGTCTCGTTGTCCTGGCAATACGCATTGTTGTTGCCGTGTTGCGTGCGACCCATCTCGTCGCCGCCGAGGAGCATGGGTACCCCTTGGGACAGCAGAAGGCTTGCGAGCAGATTGCGCTTTTGACGCTCGCGGACGTCGATGATCGCCGGGTCGTCGGTCTCCCCCTCCACGCCGTAGTTGCTCGACTCGCTGTCGTCGGCCCCGTCGCGGTTGTCCTCGCGGTTCGCCTCGTTGTGCTTCTGATCGTAAGTCACGAGGTCGTGGAGCGTGAAGCCGTCGTGCGCCGTGATGAAGTTGACGCTTGCCTGAGGGTGCTGGTGCCCTTCTTGAAAGAGGTCCGCGGACCCCGACAGACGGTAGCCGAGCTCTGAGGCGAGGTTGGCCTCCCCCTTCCAGTACTTGCGAATCGCATCCCGAAACTTGCCGTTCCACTCACGGAAGGGCTCGGGGAAGTTGCCGACTTGGTAACCCCCCATTCCAATGTCCCAGGGTTCGGCGATGAGCTTGACGCGCGAGAGCACCGGGTCCTGGTTCAGGATCTGAAACATCGGCGCATGCCGATCGAATTGACCGTGACCGCCGCGCCCGATCGTCGTGGCGAGATCGAAGCGAAAACCGTCGACGTGCATCTCGCGGACCCAATACCGGAGCGAGTCGACGATGAATCGCGCGACTTCAGGGTTGGACGCCTTGATGCTGTTTCCCGTTCCGGTGAAGTCGAGGTAGTAGCGCGACTCGGGCATGAGCCAGTAGTACGTTTCGTTGTCGATCCCGCGAAAACTGAGCGTCGGCCCGAGGTGATTGCCCTCGCAGGTGTGGTTGTAGACGACGTCGAGAATGACCTCGATACCGGCGGCGTGCAGTGCCTTCACCATCGCCTTGAACTCGGCCACTTGCGCACCCGGCCCGCGGCGGCGGCCAAGGCGCTGCGCCGGCGCAAAGTACCCGAGGGTGCTGTATCCCCAGTAATTGCGAAGTCCCCTGTCGAGGAGAAAGCCATCGTCGACGAATTCGTGAATCGGCAAGAGTTCGACGGCGGTCACGCCGAGGTTCTTCAAATAGCCGACCGCGGCAGGGTGACCAAGTCCGGCATAGGTGCCGCGAAGCTCTTCGGGAACCTCCGGATGGAGCTTGGTGAATCCGCGAACGTGAAGCTCGTAGAGGACGGTCTGCCGCCATGAGACGTTCGGCGGCTTGTCGTTTGCCCAGTCGAATCTGTCGTCCACGACGACACTCTTGGGGACTCCCGCGGCGCTGTCTTGGGTATCGAACGAGAGGTCACCACGCTCGTCGCCCTGTTTGTATCCGAATACGGGTTGTTTCCAATCGACTTCACCGAACAGGGACTTGGCATAAGGATCGACGAGGAGCTTGTTCGGGTTGCACCGCTGGCCTCGTTCGGGCGCGAATGGTCCCTCGACGCGAAGGCCATACAAAGTCCCCGCAGCGAGCCCCGGCGCGTATCCATGCCAGGTGTGCCCAGTGACTTCGGGCAAAGCGAACCGCTCGACCTCTCGCGATGGATCCTCAGGGTCATACAGGCAGACCTCGACGCGGGTCGCCGCGCGCGAATAGACGGAGAAGTTGACGCCGAGATCGTCGTGGGTGGCTCCGTGCGGGAAGGGTGTTCCTGGCCAGATGGGTCGCATGGTGAGGATTGGCGAAGGCGGGCTGAGGTGCGCCCAAGCAAGGCGCGGGCCGACGCGCAGTGCCGTGTTTCAACTCGCGTTCTACCCTGGTCAACGGCCTTCGAAACTCGCAGCGGGTCGTGGCAGGGATTTCGCCAAAATGCCCCACGACCCTGCGTTTGCGCCACGCTGGCGGGCGCGACCGCATTCTCGATTCGAACTGGACCCTGAGTCCCCCGCGTGCGACTTCTTCGTCGATGACGGAACAGCGACACGAAGGGCAGCGAAGGCGTCTTCTGGTCGGTGCGGAGGTCGTCGAAGGCGGAACGCATTTCCGCGTGTGGGCACCACGCCGACGGAGCGTGGAGGTCGTCATGGATGACGATTGCGCGCACGCGCTTCATGCGGAGGGTAAGGGCTATTTCAGCGGCCTAGCCGAAGGAGTTCGCGCCGGCGCTTGCTATCGATTTCGACTAGACGGTGCGGGTGAGCTTTACCCGGATCCAGCTTCGCGTTTTCAACCTCGAGGACCACATGGACCGTCTCAGGTCGTCGATCCGTCCACGTTCCGATGGAGCGATCGGGCGTGGTCCGGACTCCGGCTCCGCGGACAGGTGATTTACGAGATGCACGTCGGAACTTTCACCCGCGAAGGGACGTGGGCCGCGGCGGCCGCGAAGCTGGAGAACGTGCGCGACATGTGCACCGCCATCGAGATGATGC
>JALYHX010000347.1 GCA_030776305.1 Myxococcota bacterium | reverse complement strand
GGCCGGTGCAATCACATTGCCGTTTTTTGTTTGGAGCCCGAGTGACTTCGTCGACGACGTGGTGCTCTGTCAGCTGCGGCAGCCATTTCGTGCCGACGCTTTGTCGATTCCCGCATTCGTGGCATGGGCGACTGGGTGGCAAGCCCCAGGAGCGCTCGCTCCAGTCGGGGCCGCATTGGCAATTGCACTTACCTGGTCTCGATTGCGATCAGACTCGCGGCCAAGTAGCCTCCCTCTCTGCGCCGCGATTGTCTTCATGAGCTTCTTCCTTTGCGCAAAGCAAGGGTTCTGCAACTACTATTACTTCGCGGGAGTGCTCATCCTGGGAGCAGCGGCATTGTTCGAGCCAGGCGACACCGCCCCTGGTACGTCGAGCGCCGGCCGGCGTGATTCGCCGTGTGCATGAACAGTCACGGCTCCAGTCGCCGAGTCCCGCAGCTCACGGCGAAACGTCCAATGTCAGCCAGCCGTCGCTACCTTCGTCTCGCAGATAGCGAATCGTCAGCGAGCGTGTCGGCGCCGTTGGAGTGCCCCACAAGCCGTAAAACTCGCGCAGTTCGACGAGCGCGTGCGGATACAGTTGGTAATTACGTACGTTGACGCGGAGCGGAGAATCGGGAGCATAGTCACCGAGCCGCTTTGCGACCTCGATCTGGTTTTGGAGCGTGGCCCCGTAGTGTGCACCACGATTCCCACCGCTCTCGTGCACCGAGAAGGCGAGAAAGCCAATCACCACGGCGAGCGAGGCTGCGTATCCACCCGTAGCCAAAGTCTGACACCACAGCCCGACCCGTCCGCCCGGCCATTCGCTGAGCGCCATCCAGATGAAGTAGAAATAACAGATCCAAATTCCGTTGTAGTAGTGCGGATGCTGGGCCAGGTGGCCGATCCCGTCCAGCAGGCATTGAATGCAGAACGCCACGATGCAGATCCATCCCAAATGGAAGTCCGCGTCGTGCGGGCGGCGCGACCTCCACAGCGTCGCAACGACGCGCGCGAGCCCGATCCACACCAGGCCGATGGCCACGCACGAGACGACGCCGGCGACACGCACCCACCCACCTCGCCCCGCGCGTGAAATCCACCAGTGGTCACCGAAGAAGTAGCCCAGCCCGTAGGCAGAAAAGACCCGACCGCCGAGCCAAGGAAACGCCCAGCCACGCCAATCGTAACCACTCCATTCGTTCGGGATATCGACGACGCTCTCCGAAGGCGAAGCGTCGAGTCGCGGAGGCGTCACGCCGGCGTCCATCGCGAGACGGATGATGTATGGCGAAGCGATGAGCAGTGACGCCGCCGTGGCGACCAGCGCGGCACGCCAGTTGCGACGAAGCCAGGGTCGATGAAAGTGCGCAGCATGGGCTGCGATCGAAAGAACCAGCGGCGCACACATGAGATGGATCATCGCCATCGATGTGCATCCAACTGCAGCGACCCCCAATGTCCATGGCTTCGGCGACACACTGAAAGCGACGTAGGCCGCCACCGAGATCGCCGAGAGGGGAATCAGCAAATTGTTGTCCCACAAGAGGCGATCGTAAAACCAAAAATAGGGGGACAAAAGCGCCACTGCCCCCGCTCCTGCCTCGAGGCGACGCGACAGTGACGCGATCCACCCGAGCGCAAGCGCGGTAATGGTCGTCATGACGATGACGTGGACGACGACGAGTCCCACCAGATCGTGAACGACGCGCAGGATCGCCCCGTAAAGCCAAATGATGAGCGGTCCGTACGCGACGCCGTGCGGACCGCCATGTCCGGCGTCTCGGCGCACATAGGTGTCGACGAGATGCATCAACTCATCGAAGCGGTGGCCCTTCAACGCTTCGATGGCCAACTTGACGATGGCGTTGGATTCGAGCCCCATTCGGATAAAAATGGGTTCGTCGTTGATCCACGGCGCGTCGCCCGGCCAGACGAGCGGAATCGTCCCAAACGCGATGGAGAGTGCCACGAATGGAACCAGTCGTCTCCCGCCCACGCGCAATCGAAGACGGGCGCTATTCACTGCGTGCGCTTGACGACGTGGAAGTCGAAAGGAGTTTCGACGACATCGCCCAAGACAAGAGTCTATTGCGCCGTCGGAAAAACGTCGGACCCACGGCCTAGGCGAGCCATTCGCGTTCCGCCCTCGGATACTGGCGGCGGGCACGATCGAATAAAATAACGGGCGACGCGCTGTCCACCCCGCTCGACTCCGACCTCATCGGCAAGGGCGCACACCCGATCGCCGAGGCCGGCGGGTAACTCGTCGTGAATGTCCGTCGTGACCGCAATGACCGTGGCGTCCGCAGGCGGCTCGCGGCGACCGAAGAAATCGAACGCCGAGCCGCGTCCAGTCGGACAATATACAATGGGCGTGTCTGCCATTTCGAACAACAACCGGCCGCAAAGGGAGTAATGATTCCCCGCTACCACCACCCTGCCGGGCGCCGAGCTGGCTGCTTGCGCGATGCTCGCGCGCACTTGATCCCAGCCGAGCAGCTCGTTGACCATGTCCGCGTGCGGGTCGTATTTCGCCCGGGGGATCCAGCGGAGCAGTGCAGGCGTGCGAGCATGGACGTTGGCGGCAACGAAGAGCACACCGCTTACGGCCACTCCGGCGCCCGCAAGAATCCGCAGGGCCTTTTTGCCCGGCCATGCCTCATCGACGAGACGCCCCGCAGCGATCGCCGAAGGGATGAAGGCAACCATCGTCCAGTGTTGTTCGGCGTCCTTGAACGTGGTCATGGCCGCGACAAGGGGAATCAGTATGGGCCACGTGAACGCAGAAACGAAGAGGTCCCGCTCATCGCCTCGCGCTTGGCGTACAGATCGAATGAGCGCTATCCCCAACAGGGGAGCGATGAACGGCGAATAGGCCATGAGCTGGCCAACCACCACGCGCAGCACGCTCTGCAGCACGCCAGATCCACTGGACGACGCGACTTCGACGAGGCGGCTGATCGTGTTCTCTCCCGAGACGGGCAACGTTGCGTGCGCGCGATCGACAAGATGAAGACGGATGGATGGCCACCCCCGCGCCGCGTTCCAAACGATGACGGGCAGAGCGAAGAACAGCGCCACGGCGCCGCCGGCGTAGAATGACGGTCGCCTCAGCCATCGGCGCGTCGGAGCGGACGCCGCGATGTAGACGAACGTCGCCGGGACAAGAAGCACGGCGGTGTACTTCGCCAGAAATGCCAAACCAAGAAGGACCCCGGCGAGAAGTGGCAGAAATGCCTCGTCGCGCTCGCGCATGCTGTGGACCGTGATCAGAACGCCGACCCAAAGCGGCGCGAGGGGCGCCTCGGGGTTGAGTATGAAGCTCGACGCAAGAAAGGCGGGAATCGCGCTCACGAGAACCAACGCGAAGAATGCCGCGCGAGGCCGAACGAGACGCTCCGCGAGGTGATAGAAAAGC
>JALYHX010000346.1 GCA_030776305.1 Myxococcota bacterium | reverse complement strand
GATCAGACCCGGTGCTGTGCTGCCCCCCAATGTGGCAATTCTTGCAACGTACCGATCAAGAACGGGTGCGGAACCCCGTCCACGACCTGTGCATGCTCGCCGCGCGATGTCTGTTACCAGGGACAATGCTGCACGCCGAACGGCGGTTGCAGCCCGACCTGCATGGACAACTGCGGACAGCCAGCGCCCTGCTGCATTGCAGACGCCGGCACTCCGCCGGACGGCGGAGCGTGCAGTTCCCCGGGCGGCGGTTGCCCGGGGGGGCAGGGCTGCTGTCCGGGCTTGTCGTGCAATGCGACCGGGACCTGCGTGCCCTCGTGCAGCAACGGCAAATGTTCGAGTCTGGCCGATTGCTGCTTCGGTTTCACGACTTGCGGTCCGGTCATATTTCCGCCCGATGGTGCTGCAGCGCCAATCGGCGGGCCGGGGAGTTGCGGATGAGCGGTAACCTCGGATCGACGCGGCCGAGATCGATGCCTTTCGCGCCGGGGACCATTCTCGCAGGCAAGTACAGAGTCGAACGTCTTCTCGGAGAAGGCGGAATGGGCTGGGTCGTCGTGGCGACGCATGTGCAACTAGAGCAACGCGTGGCCGTGAAGTTCATGCATGCAGCGCATGGTGGCGATGGCTCCGAAGCGATCGCGCGGTTTCTCCGCGAGGCTCGCGCCGCGGCGCGCATCCAGAGCGAGCACGTCGCACGGGTCTCCGACTTCGGGACGCTCGAGAACGGCGCGCCGTATCTGGTCATGGAGTATCTCGAGGGAGAAGACCTCGAGTCGGTCTTGCGCAAGGAGGGTGCCCTATCGCCTGAAGTCGTCGTCGACTACGCGATCCAAGCGTGCGAAGGCCTGGCAGAGGCCCATTCGGCCGGCATCGTGCACCGCGACCTCAAGCCGGCGAACCTCTTTCTCGCGAGGCGCATCGATGGTTCGGTGCGCGTCAAGCTGCTCGACTTCGGCATATCGAAGCTCGCGGCACCCGGCGGCATGGCCGAAATTGCGATGACCAGTACGCAAGCCCTCATGGGATCGCCGCTGTACATGGCGCCGGAACAGATGCGCTCCTCGAAGAACGTCGACACTCGTGCCGATATCTGGTCGATGGGGGTCATCCTCTACGAGATGCTCGGCGGTCGACCCCCTTTTGACGGAGAGACGCTGCCTGCGGTGTGTGCGCGCATCATGACGGAGTCGCCGGCGCCACTCCGAACAGTGCAGCCGGGGGTACCCCCCGCGCTCGATGCCGTCGTCATGCGATGTTTGGAGCGTGAGCCACGACAGCGGTTCCAGGACGTCCCAGCGCTGGCCCGCGCGCTAGGTCAGTTTGGCACGGCCGAGGCGCGCGGGGTCGCGAACCGCATCGACCGGATCGCGCGCGCGAGAGGCCTGAGCCTGCCGGAGATTGCGTCTGATGGGTCTGCACCCGGGCACTTGGTCGATGACCCACTCCTGCTATCGAGCGCGGCAGCGTCCCCGCTCACCTCCGCGGCAGGCAGGGGGGTTGTGCAAACAAGGGCGACTTTCAGCCACACCGGGCAAAGCTTACAAGGACGCGCAAGGCCGCTTGCCGTTTCGCTCTTGATTGGCGGCGCTGCACTTTGCATCGTGACGGCCGCGGGCATCGGATGGGTGACGACAAGGGGGCCCTCGAAGCTGGAACCACGCATGGCCGCATCGCCGCCACCCGTAGCCGCGGCGCCGGCCATTCTCTCGACGTCGAGCGCGACCGTGATCCTAACCCCGACCCCAATTTCAGTTCCGACCGCGACCGCGACTCCGGCTCCGGCTCCGACCGCCAGCGAGCTCAGAAACACTCCACCTTCGTCGAGGCTTAGATCCCTTCCCGCCCCCGCTGCGCTGCGGCCGCAATTGCAGACCAAGCCCGGCGCGAGCGCGCCGAAGCCCGCCAGCACAATCGGCTTCGGAGGGCGCGATTGATGCGTCTGGCCCGCGCCGCACTCGTCATCAGTCTCGTCTTATTTCCGGCTGCCGTGGCTCGGGCACAAGCGAAGGAGGACGTCGCGCGCGCAGATTCGCTGTTCAATGCGGGCAAAGCGCTGATGGATGCGGGGCAGTATACCGACGCTTGCGCAAAGTTCTCTGAGAGCAAACGGTTGGCTCCAGGTCTTGGGGTCACACTGTACCTGGCGGACTGCTACGAGCACGTCGGTCGCAACGCGAGTGCGTGGACGGAGTTCCGGAGTGCAGAGGGACTGGCGCGGGAGCGCAATGACAAGCGCGCGGAAATGGCGCGCTCGCGCGCACAAGCCCTCGAGTCGAAATTGAGCAGGCTCATGATCGTCGTCGCACCGACCATCCCGCGGTCGGCGCTGCAGGTCCTCCGGGACGGCATTCCCGTGGCGCAGGAGGAACTCGGCTTTCCCATCCCAGTCGACGCCGGTGCGCACGTGGTCGTCGTCTCATCGGTGGGTCACAAGACGCGTACTTATGATGCCCGCGTGGACGCGGACGGACAGACAGCGACCGTGCATGTTGACAGCCTTGAGGATGAGAATCCAAGTCCGACCCCGACTTCCACGGCGCCTCCGGTGTTGGTGCCCATTGCCCCTACGTTCACGACCGTCCCCCCGGCCGAGCATCGACCCGAGTCGGACCGGGCTTCCCCTGGTCGCTGGATCGGCCTGGGCATTGGCGGCCTCGGCGTCGTCGGGATCGGCGTCGGCAGCGCGTTCGGCGCCGTCGCCATGTCCAAGCGCGATCAATCGAACAGCGGGGTGAATCCGCCGTGCAACGCCAGGGATCGCTGCGACGCGTCCGGCTTGTCGCTCCGCAAAGACGCACAAAACGCCGCGAGCGTCGCGAACATCGCGTTCGTTGCCGGCGGTGTGGCACTGGCCGCCGGGGCCGTTCTCTACATCACCGCTCCGCGCGGTACGACGGTGGTCCTCGCCGCGGGTCCGGTTGCGGGCGGCGCGGGTGCACTCGTCCGCGGCAACTTCTGAGAAGCGCGACGCGGCAAAAACGCGAGTAGCGACTCGCTTACACGGCGGTGCCAGGAGGCTGGTGTCTTTCGCCCGATCTCTTCGCGATCGCGTCGTCGGGCTCGCTCAAAATACGGAAGTATTCCTCGCTCGCCCTCCTAGCGCTCGCTCGATCTCGGA
>JALYHX010000345.1 GCA_030776305.1 Myxococcota bacterium | reverse complement strand
ATCGAGCAGACCAGCGATGGCAAGGAACGCGAAGCGCTGTACGGAACGATGGCGCGGATCTACGACGAGCAGCTTGGTCGTCCGGACGAGGCGATGGCCGCGTACCAGAAGGTACTCGAGCTCGAGGCAGGCAGCTGGAACGCTCTGAAGGCCCTCGATGATCTATTCACGCGCCGCCAAATGTGGGGCGAACTGAGCGACAACCTTGACGCCCAGCTCGCCCTTGCCGCGACCGACGAAGAGCAGATCACGCTGATGCTCCGCGTCGCGGCCCTGCGCGAAGAGAACATGGGGCTCGTCGACGTGGCCATCGAGGGATACCGCCAGGTCCTCGAACGAGCTCCTACGAACGCCGATGCGGTGGCCGCACTCGAGCGTCTGGGCAAGATCCCGAAGTATGAATTGACCATAGCGGATCTACTCGAGCCGCTGTACCGGCACATCGGTGACTGGCGGAGTCTCATCGACGCCCACGAAGTGCAGGTACGCCGAAGCGACGACGTGGCACGCCGGGTCGAGCTCCTGCATCAGATCGCGCAGCTTTACGCGGACGCGGCGGGTGATGTTGGATCCGCATTCGCTACGCTCGCGCGCGCCCTCAACGAGGATCCGGCAAACGAGACGACCCAATTGCAGCTCGATCGCGTAGCGCGTGCCACGGGCCGGTTCGCGGATCTCGCGCACGTCTTCGATCAGCTCGGGGGAAAGACCGAGGATGCGGCGCTCGCGAGCGCGCTTTACATGATGAGCGCGCGTGTTCAAGAGGGCGATCTCGGTAACGTCGAGACTGCCGTCGCGCTCTACGGCAAGGTCCTCGACATCGACCCACTGAGTCTGCCTGCGGCAGAAGCGCTCGAACGATTGTTCCGGGCTTCGGAGCGTTACCAGGATCTGTCCATCATCTTGCAGCGCAAGTCACAGATTCTCATAGACCCCATGGAGAAGAAGGACGCCTTGTTCCAGGCGGCCTCCATCGAGGAGGACGTGCTCAATCGACCGGAAGCAGCGATTGTCGCCTATACGAATGTGCTGGAGATCGATTCGGACGACGTTCGCGCTCTTGATGCGCTCATAAAGCGCTACCTCGATTTGTCTCGCTGGGAAGACCTCCTCGCGATCTACGCGAGGCGGGCAGACCTCGTCGCGGACGTCGACGAGAAAAAGGGAATTTATTACCAAGTAGGCGCTGTCTACGAGCGCGAGCTCGGGGACGTGCCGCGCGCGATCGATACGTACACGAAGATCCTCGAGCTCGACCCCGACGACCTACAGGCACTTTCGCGGCTCGACGTGCTCTATGAACAGGCGCAAAACTGGTCGGAGCTCTTGTCGGTACTCACGCGCCAAAGCGAGATGACGGGCGATCCTAACGAGGCGATCAGCTTCCAGTACCGGATCGCCGAGCTCTACGAAAAGCACATCGACGACGTGACGCGTGCAGTGGAGCTCTATCGAGAGATCCTCGCGGCGCAGCCAGACCACGAGCCGACGCTCGCCGCGCTCGAAGGGCTCAGGCAGGGCAAAAAGGATCCGCTCGCTGCGGCTGCGGTCCTCGAGCCCATTTACGAGGCCGCGAGCGATTGGACGAAGCTCATTCGCGTCCTCGATGTGCAGGTACTTCAGGCACGTGATCCTCTTCAAAAAGCCGACCTGCTTCATCGGATCGCGCGCCTGCAGGAAGACGCGCTCGGAGATCTCCCCTCCGCCTTCGATACCTACGCGCGCGCGCTACCTCTTGACGACGGCAACGAGCAGACGCTCAGCAACATCGAGCGCTTGGCGATGGCCGTGCAGCGCTGGCCGCAAGTCGCTCACCTGTATGACGAGGAGCTCAACAAGCTGGCCGACAGGGAGGCCAGTGCGCGCATCGTCGAGTTGGGGCTGAGAAGCGCGCAGATCTTCGAAGTTCAGCTCGACGACGTCGACGGAGCGATCGCCCGCTACAGTCGAGTGCTCCAGGCCGATCAGGAGAACCTCACGGCAGTCCGCGCACTCGACCGGTTGTTTCTGCAAACCGAGCGTTGGGGCGAGCTCGCGGGCGTTCTCCGTCGCGAGGCGGAGGTCGCCCAGTCACCGGAGGAAATCCTCGAACTGAAATACCGGCTCGGACAAGTCGAGCAGACCAAACTCGGCAACCTCGATGCAGCCATCGCGGCTTACCGCGACGTCATCAGCGCGGCGCCCGAGCACCAACCTACGGTTAATGCGTTGGAGGCCCTCTTCGCGAGTGGTGCGAAGCAGGCCGAGGTCGGTGAGATCCTGGAGCCGCTTTATCGCGCCGTGGGCGAATGGGACAAGCTGGCCCGTGTCTTCGAAGCCGAGCTCGCCGCGACCAAAGGGACCGACGAGCGTCTCGCTGCCTACTACCGCTTGGCGGAGCTCTTCGAGGACAAGCTCGTCGATCCGGTCAAGACGTTTGACGTCTACATCCTCGCTCTCAAGGAGTTTCCGCTGGACGAGAAGACCGGCGAAGAAGCGCCACGCCTTGCCGCGGTCGTCACCGACGGGTGGGAGACGCTTGCCAATGCGTACGCCGACATTCTCGGAGCGCATACCGATTCGGCCATCCAGCGAGCCATCGGCCGACGTCTCGCGCGGACTTTCGAAGAGGAGCTCAGCGACATCGCAAAATCCGAAGAGACGTACAAGTACGTCTTGGGTGTAGACGCAACCGACGTCGAATCTCTCTCGAATCTCGACCGGTTGTACTTGTCGGCTGAGTCGTGGCAGGACTTGGCTCAGATTCTCGAGATGCGCGTGGCCGCAACGGCCGACCCGTTGGATCGGGTCGAGCTCTACGCACGCTTGGGGGAGTTGTACGAGACGCGGCTCGGGGACCTCCCGAAGGCGATACGTGCTTATCGTCGCGTCTTCGACGAGCTCGAACCCACCCATGAAGGGGCGATCGCCGCACTGGCTCGGATCTACGAGCATCAAGAGGCTTGGGAAGAGCTCGACGCCGTTTATCAACGAGAGCTCGAGAACGCATCCGGCGACTCCGCCGAAGCGGAGATTCGGGCACGCATCGCTCGGCTTGCAGCGGAAAAGCTCGCTCAACCGGAGCGAGCGATCGAGACGTGGCGGGCAGTCCTCGACTTGCGTGGTGAGGACCCTGAGGCTCTGCATGCCCTAGCCGCCCTATATGAATCGCT
>JALYHX010000344.1 GCA_030776305.1 Myxococcota bacterium | reverse complement strand
GCGTACGACCCCGCAGGGGCGGAGTGGGATCTGACCCGCGTGCGCAGACGCCCGTGTGGCGACCCTGGTTCGACGCGCTGGGGAAGCGCTTTCGCGTCCATCGCTACGACTCACGTGGATGCGGCTTGTCCGATCGCGCGGACCGAGCGTCATCGCGACGGCTCCCGACGATGTCTGGACAATCGATTCAAGGGCTGATGGCGTAGGGGCCAATTTTGGGTCCCCCACGAATGGACCCGGGCCAGGGTACGACGACCACCCACTCGACACTGGAGCGTTAATCGGCAAAGTTGGTAGACCTCTTCGATGCGATCGACTCCGACGGTGAGAAATCTACCCTGGGTTTTTCGGTGCACGCGCTGGTCGCTCGCGCTGACCGCGTGCGGATGCTCCGGGGCAGACTCTGCGAACAGCGCTTCCAGCTCCCAGGATGGTGGAGACGTTCTACAAGATGGTGGATTGCCGCGTGACGACTCTGGCGTTGCGTCGCCCGTCGAAGCGGGGAACCAACGCGTAGAGGACGCGAGCGCCACGGATGCGAGTGTCCGTGTCGACGCCGGGGACGCCACAATCGTCACGGACGGCCCAGCCCCCGATACCCAAGCACAAGACGCAACCGGTATCGTGAATCCGCATCCCACCGTTTCGTCGTGGGTTGGCACGAACGTCGCTGCCGATCTGGCGCGTGTCGACGTCACCTACCAGCTGAATCCATTCGACACCCCCGCCGCGCAGCGCGACGCGGACGGATATCCGGTTGCGGGCGCATCGGGTACGAGCTCGACGGATCTCGGCTTCGTGCTGCCGACCGGCATGTACAACATCTCTTATCAGGGGTCGGGCGCGGTTGCCGTCTCGGGAATCGGGAAGCTCGGCAGCCCATGGCAACCTCTCAACGGCGAGCAACGAAGCACTGTGCAGATCACGGCAGCGCCCGGCGCATTCGGCAACTTTCTCACGCTCACCGTCACGAACGGCGCGGGCCAGTCCGTCCACGGGATTCATATCTACTATCCCGGCTTCGACTACGATTCGCCGGCGACCTTCCTTCCGCAGTTTCTCTCGCTCCTCGGCCCGTTCCGCGCGATGCGTTTCATGGACTGGGAGAGCACCAACGCAAGCACGCTGACGAATTGGGTTGACCGCCCGGCATCCGCCCATTTCGGTCAGTCGACCTTCGGCGAGCCATACGAACACATCGCTGAACTCGTGAACGAGACGGGGAAGGATTGCTGGATCACGATCCCCGAGCTCGCGACCAATGACTTCATCACTCGGTTCGCCCAGTTCATGGCCACGAGTCTCGACTTCTCCCGCATCCAGGCAGCGCGTGATCAGGCCGGCTTCACCACCCCGTTCCAGGTCATCGTCGAGAACAGCAACGAGACCTGGAACCAGGGATTTACGGCGTATGGCACGTTCCTGGCTGCGGCAAATGCGAAGCCAACCCGCTACACGGGTATGTACAGCGGAGCCTACGGACCGGCGTGGATGTCGGGTTCGGCGGATCTCATGAAGGTCGCGCAGTACGAAGCTGATCGCCTCGTGCAGATCGGCGACGCCTTCCGAACGGCATTCGGCGCAATGGGTAAGGCGAGCGTCGTCGCCCCCGTTCTCTCCGGCTGGGCGCTCGGCGCCGTATTCAGCGACGAGGGCCTTCAATTCATCAAGGCGAACTACGGCGACCCAAAGCGATACGTGGTCTACGTCGCGCAGGCCCCCTATTTCGCCACTGCCGATGACACCACGACAGGCACGCTCGACGCGCTCTTCCCTGCGCTTCAGGCGAACATCGCAGGCATGGACACAACATTGCAGGACTTCGCCAAGCTCGGCGTCCAGTACGGCGTGGGAATCGTCGCTTACGAAGGGGGTCAGTCGCTCACTGGGACGACCAACCAGCGGACCAAGCACCTCGCGCAGCACGACGTGCGAATGTACGACGCGTACAAGGCGTACTTTGCGCTGTGGCAAAAGGACTTGGGCGCGTCCCTGTTCATGCATTTCAACCTCGCTGGCCAGCCGGGCCTTCCCGAGAACATTTACCAATACGGCTACTGGGGGTCGATTGCCGGCGTCCTCGAAGACCCAGCGATGTGCGAGCCGAACCTCCCCAGGTTGATCGGAAGCGAACCGATTGTCTCGGTGGTCCACCATTGCCCGAAGTACCGCGCGCTCGCCGAGCAGGTGCCGCCGTAGCGCGCGCCGAATCAGACAAGAACGCCGGTCTGACAGTCAGCTCTGCGGCGG
>JALYHX010000343.1 GCA_030776305.1 Myxococcota bacterium | reverse complement strand
AGCTATGCGTTCCCAGCGCTTCCGCGATGTTGCCGAGGCCGAGCATCGCCTTCACGACCCGGTCACGTCTCTCGAAAAATGCGTCGAGGGCCGGTGCTGTTGCGTCGTCCATGACCCTCAGCCTTCCCCCTTCAGGAGGCTCGCAACGCGGCTGTCGACTTCGCCCATCGTCAATCCTGTCGCAGGCTGCGACTGCCCCGGCTGAGCGATGGCATTTTGGAAGAGCTTGCTTTCGCCGAAAACCCGCATGGCGAGAACACGCTTCGGTAACCAAGGATGGGTGGCGAAGACCTCCATGTATTTACCGATGCCCTGGCTTCCTTCCGCGTGCTGCTCGAGAAAGGCATCCACGTTGAACTCCTCGTACAGCTTGCGCGATCCGACCGCCAGCTTCGTGATGGCGCGCTCCGCCGCGCTTTGGTCCTTCACCACGAGCATCCCTGCGCGGTCGCAGGTGATCTCTGCGCGGCGCGACCAGGTTCGTAACGCGACGAGGGCGGGTTGCAAGATCCATGGGAGGAACATACCCGCCATGTACGTGAGGTAGTGCAGCGCGGTCAGGTACGCGACGTGCGCGTTGTGAATATGGCCGCACTCATGGCCGATGACCGTCAACAGCTCGTCGTCCGAGTATTGATCGACGAGCGCGGAGTGAACCATGATGAATGAATCTTCGTTCGTCCCGAGTGTGCCGGCATTGAACGTTGGGTTGTTGACGATAAAGACTTGCGGAGTCGCAATCTGGAGCGCGTCACTTGCGGTTTTCGTGATGCGATGGATGCGCGGGAACTGTCGGTCACTGACTTTCACCGCATGGCCAAGCAGCTGGTGCTGGCCCATCTGCTTGAAGAGGCGGACACTTGCCTCGACCGCCAGGGCCACGGGGCGGGTATTCTCGAATGCGACGCGCGACTGTCGGTCGAACGTGTACGTATACTCGTGCCCCGTCGTCTCGGCGCCACCACCGGCGCGCTCGGCCTTCTTTCGCGCGACGAACGAATCGAAATCGAGTCGGGGTGATTGCGCCATGGGATGAGCGTAAGCAGCGCAGCTTGGATCCGCAATTCGCAGAGCTGTCCAGCTGTGAGCGAAGGCATCTATCGCGTTTGAATGCCGCCGCTCGCGAATCGAATCTCCATCGACGCCGGCTGCAGCGCACCGGTCGACAAGAGCACGGCGCCGGCCCCGATCACTGCACCGGCGCCCACCAAGGTCCAGGTGGCCCACGACGGCAAGCCGTGCCCGCGGCTCGGCTCGACCGTGGGTGACCAGGCCCACCCGGGCGTTGGCGCACTCCATTCGAAAAGAGGCCCGCACCGGTCGGTCTGGCACGTTGCGACGTCCACGCTCCCCGGCTCCGCGCCCTTCGTCGCGGCGACCCACCTCGGACATCGGACGTGTCGCGCGTGGATGCCGTCTGGCGTCACCCGTGCGCCGGCCACATCGACCGCAGAACATTCGGCCACAGCGACCGCGCCAGCGTGCACGGTCGAGCGACCAGGCGGCACATCGATCCAGGCCGCCCAGATGGGTGCAATCTTCCACATCAGAACGAGGACATGCGTCCCGGAGTCTGCATGGACCATGTCGGACCGGACGAGGCGGCCGTCGAGCCATGGCGCCACGCCTTCGGGCAACGGGTCGAGCGACACGACCGCCGTCGACGGGTGTCTCAGCGAGCCATCCTCCCCAACACCGGGGGCGCGCCCGCCGTCGAGAGCCTCGGCGCGCAGCCAAGCGTCCTCAGCGGCTGCCAAATCCGCGGGCTCCAGGTGACGCCAGCGCGCCGCACGCGCGCGCTCGACCTCTGCCATCAGCCACGCTGCCTGCGGCAGCTCGGGGTGGGCGCGAAGCATCGATTCCGCCGACGACAGCGCGCGCTCCGAGTCCCCGGCGTCTCTCGCAACGATTCCGTCGCGCGCACGTTCGAGGAGGTTCTCAATGTTGTCAGCCACGTTCGGGTCGACGGGCAAGGCGCGCGTGACTTCCTCGGGCGGTCTCAACCTCGTTCCGCGCGCCCGAGACCAATTCGTCAGCGAACGCGCTTGCGCAGCATCCGGCGCTTCGGGGGCTATCCATACGAGGGTCGCCGGGGCGTCCGTCACGGCCAAGACCCAGGCAAACCCCAAAGCCCGATCATTCCGGTCGCTACCGTAACACCGTATCGATAGCTCACCGCAGCGGCCGCACGAAGCTTGGCTATCGTCACCGT
>JALYHX010000342.1 GCA_030776305.1 Myxococcota bacterium | reverse complement strand
AGCTTCGACCACAGGCGCGACCAAGCGGCTCGCACCGACAACCGAATGGCGCACTCGGCGTGAGCAGCAGCGCACCACGGCGGCAATCGGGCCCGGCGGTCGACCGCGCGACTTGAGCCGAAGGACGATACGACTCTTCAGTCGAGAGGATCTTGCACGTCACCGATCGCCACAACTACGAACCGGTGGGTGCGCCCACTCGAGGAGTGGAAAGACGATGTCTCCAGCGTGCCCCGGTTGGGCCCTGTAGCCACTTCGCGTGTGCCTCCTTCTGGCTTCGGTCGAAGGATCATGCCCCACCGGACGTGAGGCTGAGGCTTCCCGTGGGCAAGAGCTCGCGCCAGTCCTCGACGAGCTTCTTGTAAGCTTTGCCGACGGGCCGGATACGGCGTTCGAGGTCGTAAAGCCCGAGCGGGTTGACGCGCCCCGCGTCCTCGCGAAGCGCTGTATCCCAGTCGACCTGGTCGGTGAGGCTGTACCACGTGAATCCGATGATCGGCACGCCGTCTTGGCGCAGCCTGAAGAGGTTTGCCCACTCCTTGCGCAGCCACGCCGGCGCCTGATCGGCGTCCTGCAAGTTGGTCTCGGTGTGCATGACTGGCAGGCGGTAGCGCTCGTAGTACTGGCGCGTAATCACGTAGTAGCCGAAGATCTCGGCAGGTCCCCACGCGCGAACTACCCGTCCGCAAGGGGCTAGCGAGAATCGAACCCAGCTTACGGAAAGACGACGTGCTTCCAAGCCACCGCGACAGGCGATCCGCCCGAAGAGTCATCGGTGACGAGCACGCGTTCAGGACGCGCCATGCACCGCCTGCAGCGTAGCCGGGCAGAACCTCGCCGAGGCTGAGCGCGCCGCCGCGCTCTTTCGCCATCAGCCCGCACGGGTATCTCCTCTAAAGAGGCCCACCCGATTCAGAGACCGAGGCGCTGTCTCAAGTACTTCGCGGTGACGGCACCGATCTCTTTGGCGCACGCACGGGCCCCCTGTCCGGCGGAATAGGCGCCGTTTTTCACTCGGATGCGAATCACATCGACGGGCTGGCCGGACCCGTCGAGAAATTCGACGTTCGCGTCAAGCATGGTCGGCGCGCTCGCGATGACCGCGTAATAGCCCGGATCGTAATTGGTGTAGCGTGCACGTACGCTGAAGACCCCGGCAGGGCCGCTGTCGACGAGGATATTCTCCCGCTCCGCCATGAACCCCTCGACGAAACCCTGGGACATTGCGACCTTGTCGCCAGCCCATTTCTCCTGGGTCTCGGCCTTCTTCTCACCCATCCACTCTTGCTCGGTCTTCTCGCCGACGCGAAAGCTCGGGTCGAACGAAGCCGGCTCGATGACGAACTTCGACCCGGGCGTCATCGCATTTGGACTCGCCTGCTTAAGAATGATCCACTTGGGCCCACCGCATCCGGTGAGGACGACGGCGACGACGATTAGTGCGAACGCCGAGACGACCCTGGTACAGAGCCTCATGAGCATGACACTTACTCCATTTTTCGAGTCAAAATGGCCTCGGGGCGAACAGGCAGGGCGCGGAGAAGGGCCAGATCCTCGCTGAAATCTGGTGGAGCAACGGGGGATCGAACCCCGGACCTCCGCATTGCGAACGCGGCGCTCTCCCAGCTGAGCTATTGCCCCGGATGCGTCGTTGGCGGAAATCGGCCCGGCATCGGCCGCGGAACATACGCCGCGGACCCCTGAAGTCAAGCCATGAACAAGGCTTCGTGGCCCGAGCGCGTCGCCTATCGATAGCCGGACACCAGCGAGCGCGCGAGCAGGCCCCAACCGTCGATTGCCACGAACAAGAGCAGCTTGAACGGCAAGCTCACCTGCGTCGGACTCATCATCTGCATGCCAAGCGCGAGGAGGACGTTCGACACCACGAGGTCGATGACCAGGAACGGGAGAAAAATCAAAAAGCCGATGGCGAATGCATCGCTCAGCTCGGTCACGACGAACGCGGGCACCAGGACCGTCAGATCGTCCGTGCCGACCGATTCCCTATCCCCGGGGGATCGCGCGCTACGTGCCACGTCGAGAAACCGACCGCGTTCCGCGACGCTCGCGTTCGCCTTGAGAAAGTCGCGCATCGGCTCGCGCACCGCTTCAATCCCTCCCTGCACGAGCGTGACGGTATCGGCAGTTCCCTTGCCTGAGAAAAGGTGGGAACCCCGCGCGATGATCTTGTCAGTCACCGGCGCCATTGCGATGAGGGTGAGCGCTCCCGCGAGCGCCATGACGACGCTGCTCGAAGGTATGCCCTGGGCACCGATCGCGCTCCGGACGATTTGGAGCACCGTCGCGATCTTCACGAACGCCGTGACGGTCATGAACGCGAACGGAAGGAGGGAGACGATCGCAAGCGCGACCACGAGGACGATGGGGCGCGCGAGCAAATCGTCGGTTCCCACGATGGCTTGGGGAGCACCCATCACGATCATTAGCTCCGGCGCCACGACCCACGCTCCGAAGAAGGACGCTCGTCGATTCGAAGTTGTTCGTCCGATCCCTGACTCCGTTCGGGAATGCGCGACGCTTCATGTTCGGCCTCCGATCCCTCGCTC
>JALYHX010000341.1 GCA_030776305.1 Myxococcota bacterium | reverse complement strand
GGGGCGGAAGCGGTAGCAGCAGCGGGAGCAGCGGTGCGGCGGACGCCGGCGATGGCGGTGGCGAAGGCGGCGCCGAGGCCGGAGCCGTGAGTTGCCAGACCTATTGCGCAGCGATCATGGCAAGCTGCACGGGGGCCAATGCCCAGTATGGAAGCGTTCCAGAGTGCACGAATGCGTGCAATCTGTTGCCGCAAGGCGCGGCCAGCGACACCACCGGCAACACGGTGGGTTGTCGCATCTACCACGCTGGCCTCGCCGTGACGATGCCGTCGCCGCATTGCTGGCACGCCGGCCCTTACGGCTACGGCGTGTGCGGCGGACAGTGCGAGAGCTTCTGCACTCTCGCGACCGGCTGGTGCTCAGCGGCCAGCGGATTCGACGGCGGAGCGCCGCCGTACGCATCGCTGGCCGATTGTACGACGGCATGTGGCGGGTACGCGACGGTCTCCAGCTCAGACGGTGGTCCCGTCGCAGTGGACGGAGGCTATACTGCGACTGGACCGGCTGCCGGCAATACGCTCGACTGCCGTGAATATCACCTCGGCGCGGCGCTTACGGGCTCGGGCGCCACGATGCAGCAGCTGCACTGCCCTCACGTCGCCATGACCAGCGCGACCTGCCACTGATTCGCGGATCCATCCGAATCCGACGACTCACCGCATCAAATCTACCGGCGCAATCCAGATCACCGCGCCTCGCTGATCGTCCCCAACGAACAGCCGACCATCGGGTGCGAATGCCACGGGCGCCGGGCGCCCGTGGTCTCGCTTGCCGTCGTCCCAACCGGTCGCGAACTCGAGCATGTTGTCCGGATTGGCCGAGCCCGAATCGAGCTCGGTTGCTGGCAGGGGCATGCCGTTCGGATCGAGCGCGATCGCCACGACCCGCGCACCGTTCCACAGGCCTGCGTCCCCGTGCAGCGTGACGAAGACACGGTTGGTCCAAGGGGCGGGCCACTTGCCGGTCTCGAAGTCGAGACCGAACGGCGTGTGTCCGATGACGAATGAATCGCCGTCCTGCGCCACCCCCGAGCAATTGGGGACCGCATTGGTGCCGCTGTAAACGACTCCCGTGTAAGGTACCCCCCCCGTGGCACAGCACGGATAGCCCCAGTCGTCCCCCTGCCGCAATGGGATCACCTTCTCTCGCCCGGCAGCGTTCCACGAATAGTCGAGTGCAAGCTCTGCGACCAAGCACACGTTTTTATGAGGCTCGCATCGCATCGCAATCGGATTGCGGAATCCTTTTGCCACGACGCTCGTGGTGCCGTCTGCGTTGAGCTTGAGTATCGCCCCGCGCACCGGCGAGCTGGCGGTGCACACGTCGGACTGCGAACCCCCATTCGAGATGTAAATCGCGCCATCCTGCGCTTGGTCGAAAACCTTTGGCCAATGCTCGAAGGCCTGGGGCCAATTGGTCATCGATGTGACGACTTCGCTCGTCCCCGGCTGCCGAAGCCCGGTGTAGAGGACTCGCCGAATGGTCGTGTTGTCCTGGTAATACAAGTACCCATTCGCGAACATCAAGCCCTGAACCGACGGTAGGCCGCTGATGAACGCGTTGCTCGAGTCGGCGTTGCCGTCGTGGTTGTCGTCGGGCAAAATGACTATACCCGCGATGCCGTCCCCGGCGCCGCCCGTCGTTCCCGACGTGGGAGACGCGGCGAAGAGATCCCCGGTCGGGGAGAACCTCAGTTGCCGCGCCGTCTTCACGGTGCCGAAGTAGTGCGCGCAAAACCCCACGGGCAACTTGAGCCACGAGACGTCCTGCGCCGATGCATCCGCGCCGCCGGGCATGACCATGGGACCCAGCGCCGTCCAGACGACCGAGCCCGGCAGGGAGCAATAGGATCCTGGGGGCGCGGCGTCGACATCGGCAAAGACGTTTCCGGCGTCATCGGCGTCCGCGCTCTGATCGGCGTCAGCGTCGGGGCTCGATGCTTCCCGCGACGAGTCATCGGGTGCGCCGCCATCGGTCCGCGCCGCATCGGCGGTGGTCGCATCCGCGGGCTCCGGGATCGCCACGATCGGCGTCCCACGGCACGACAGTGACAGCGGGATCGTCGCCGCCAGGAGGGAGAACGCGGCGTGCCGGTCGGTCATGTGCGTCAATCGTGGCAGCGGTCGGCGCGGTCTTCAAGTACCACATACGCTCGGATCCGCCTCGCGGACCCACGCGATCGCGACGCACATGCGCGCCTCCATGTCATCGGGAAACTGATGTCCCACCCCCCCGAGGCTCATGAAGCGCGTCGGCAATCCCTGAGCGTCGACTCTCTCGGCCAGAGCCTGCATCGACGCGCGCGCGGCGTCCCGGTCGCCAGCCGCCAGCACGATCCGACGGACGCCTGAAGCGCGCAGCCGCGCTGCATCGATGACCAGATGCATGTCCAGGAGAACGAGACCGGTCCATTTGCGAGGCTCGGACTCTGCGATCTGCACGGCGAAGTACGCACCGTTCGAGTAACCGACGAGCGTTCCATCCCCGGATCGATCGAGCTTTCCGGGGGCCACGACTTCGGCGGCATGCAGAGCCGCGTGCACCGAAGGTGCGACGCTCCCATAGGAACCCGCCCACATCCGCCCGTCGCCGAGCGGCGCGTTCCCGCGCGGACAAACGAGAAAGCCGAAGCAGGTCGATGCGCGCGCGAAGTATCCGCATGAGTCCTCTGGGCTTGCCCACATCCCGTGGAGATAGACGATCGCCGGGCGCGGAACGCTGACATCCGCCGGTGCATAGGCCACGCCCCAGGGTCCCTGGGCCCGCAGCGATGCCAAGAGCGCTCCAACAGTCCATGCGAACAGCGACGGGATCATGGCAAGTCGAATGAGAACGTCTTTTTTGCATCATCCCCCGGCGCGACATCGACGTCGAATCCCACCACTCGCGAGCCGAGTCGCGCGCCGAAGCGCACCTTCACGGGAGGCTCGGTTCCATGTAGGTCGATGAGCGTGATCTCGACGACGTATCGACCTCGGGGTGGCTCCGCCCCGTCGAAGTGGATGCTCTCGACATTCTGACCGCCACACCCGTCGTCTCCAGGGCAGTCGCGATCCAGGTGGAAGCCGCTCGCCGTCGACCGCGTTCGCTCGTCGGGCACGCGCTCATTGTGCGGTGTCACGAGGACGAGGTTCACGTCCGCCGCGCTCGCCCCCCACGCAATCATGAATTGCAAGAGGCCGGTTTGCAGTCCGCATCCCTCGTCGATGACTCCGTTGCAATTGTCGTCCAGCGCGTTGAAGCAGAGCTCGGGACCCGTCGGCGTGCACGCCTGCGCCAGCGTCGTGCCGGATGGCGGAGCGAGATGGGTCGCGGAGATGGCGCCGGCCTGAGGCGACTTCGCGGTTGTCGCCGGCCGACAAGCCGCGATGAAGAGCACGGCGAGAGGGCCGGACAGCGTGCTTCTCAGCGAGGCACACCCGCGCCGCCGCCGAAACCTGCGGGTGCCGCGCCCGGTTGCTGCTTTGAAGCCTTCGGTGACTCTGGAACGGACTCGGCGTTGGCCTTCGGATTCATCACTTCGAAGAACGCCTGGCGCGCGAGCTCGGCGACCGGCCCCGGCTCGTAGCGCAGCGCCATCAGGACGCCTTTTTCCTTGATGAACTTCAGGATGTTGATGGCCTGGATACGCTTGACGTCGTTGGAGCCCTTCGCGTCTTGCAGAAGCCGCCAGCGCAGCTGCACACGGGTCATCGAATGCGGGCCGTTGTCGATCTCGATCGACTCGACGAGGTTGCGGCCCAGGATGAGGCGCGGCCAATCCTGAAGCTGGTCGTGCACCCGAACGTGTGCAATCGCGTCGGCGTTCTGCACCCAGCGCGCGATGTCGCCGTTCTCGAAGTTGCGGTCACTCCAGTATCCGAACGTCTTGTTGTAGACGTCTTTCAACTCCTCGATCGCTTCCGCGGACGAACTTGCATCGTTGTACGTGGCGATCGCACGCGCCGCGTTGTCCGGGTCGGCGCCGAGGATGAGCGCGAGAGTCGAATCTGCCTTCAGGCTGACGTCGCTCAGCTTCTCGAAGATCTGCGGCACCATCGCCGCGGTGATCCCGCCCATCCCGATCGCGCGTGCCGCCTGGTGGCGCAGCTCGATGTCCGAATTGGTCGGCGAGAGCAAGTCGACCATCCCCGCGGTCGCCGTCGGCACCGGGCGATGAATGACGCTTTCAAGGTAGCACTGGCGAAGGAAGTTTGCTTTCGCGTCGGTCTTCGTATTCTCGCGGATCTTCTTGACGACGTCTGCCATCTGGCCGTCGGTCGCGACCCATGACAGCGCGAAGCAAGCCTCCATTCGGGACTGCTCGTTCTCGAGCGGGTCTTCGAGGTATTTGACCAGAGGCTCATAGGCCTTCGGGTCGCCCCACTGCGCGAACCCGTCCGCTGCGCCGACGCCGACCGCGCGAAGCGTCATCCCGAGGATCGTGAGCCCGCCCTGCATGAGCGAATCCCACGAGACGTCGAGCTTCTTGTTGCGACGGTGAAGCTGCTTCTCGAGGATGCGCCAGCCTGCCGGCTCTTTCGTCCAGCCTAGATACCTGAGTGCGCTCTGGGCCGTCGCCCATTCCTCCGGGAATGGTGGTTGCGCACCTTCTTGAGGGAGCTTCTCCTTGGGATCCGACCACTTCTCGAGCATCGGGATGGCGCGGCGTGAGCCGACGAGCGCCAGGAAGCGCATCCCATTCGCGTGCGGCTGTGGCTTGTTCGCGGGATCGACCCAGTAAAGAACTCCGTCCTCCGCAGTCTTCAGAAGATAGTCGCGCTTTTCGGCATGGATGACCGCCAAGTCGGCGAGCATGCGGGCCGCAAAGACCCGCTCGTTGTCGTCGCGTCGCAGCTCGGGCCAATCCACATCGTTGTACATCTTGAGCGGGTCCTGAGACATGCGCCAACCGAGCACCTCGGCCGCACGCACGTCGCCGATCTCCGCCAAGCGCATCGCCGCCTCCAGCCTCCAGTGGGCGGGCGCCCTCGAGTTGGTCTGGATGTACTGGTAGAGGGCGTCGCCGCCGCGCGGGTCTTCGAGCTCCTTGATCATGTCGAAGATCTGCTTGGTCTGGAACTTCTCGGTCTCCGCCTTGTCGTGGTTGATCGTTCGAAGGGCGAGCACCAGTCCGTTTGCCCCCATGCCGTCGCGCAGCGCCTGCAAGAATTTCTCGCGCGACGGCTTGTCCGCCTTGCTCAACGCGTCGACGAGCGGCTGCGTGGCCTTCTCGTTGCCGATCTTGCCGAGACCAACCGCCGCCTCGCGGGCTACCTCGACGACGCGATCGTTCACGAGCTTGATGAGTGCATCGGTCCATCGCGGATCTGCGTCGCGCGACAGGGTCGTCGCCACCAGTTGGCGCACGCTGTCGCTCTCGTCGCCGGCGAGCGACGCCAGCTTGTCGATCGGCACGAGACCCGCCAAGAGGTCGGCGTCGAACGCCGGGTAGCCGTCGAGCTTTTCGATCTGCGCGAGGTGGCCGACGCGGTACTCCGCCATGATCGTGTCGAACGCGCTCGGCTCCTTGAGCGCAACGAGCGCCCAGGAGATCTGCGGCTTGTCCGCGCTGGTGGCCTCGGTCAACGCCTTGAGGAGCGTCGGTTTGGCGGGCGCCGCGTCGGGCAGGCCGAAGTCGACGAGTGCCATCGCCGCCACGCCGCGCACCGCGTGGTCGACGGCCGCGAGACCTTTTGTAATCGAGGGCAGGCTCTCCCTGTCCTTCGCCCACGCGAGGTGGACGAACGCCTCTTGCCGAAGGCGCGGCTCGCTCTCCGTGTCGGCCCACTTACGCCAACGGGGCGTCTGGTCTGCCTTCGGGAGCATCTGGATCTCCTGAAGCTCCTTGTTGACCGCTTCCTTCGTCAGTGACTGCGCCTCGGTATGGACGCTCAGAAACGCAAACGCGGCGGCACCCGCGACGAGCAAGATGCCGATCACGATGGCGACGGGTTTGAACGCTCCGCGTTTGAAGTTGCCGTCTTCAGAGGCAAATGCCGGGTTGTTCATGGCGTCCTCAATGGGGGGGGGACCATACCGCAATGAAAGGGCCTGGGGCGAACAGTCTCGATTGCGATAGTGCACTACAGGATTGCAGCGTGGGCGTCAGGCGGCTGTACTCGATGCGTGGGCGAAAGCGCTTCGAACATCCTCGTCGTGGCAGCCATACTCGTCGAGCGCGGCCGGGTGCTACTCACCCAGCGCAAGCGCGGGACGCACCTCGAGGGGGCATGGGAGCTGCCGGGAGGAAAAGTGCAAGCGGGTGAAGACCCACGCGACGCGCTCCGACGCGAGCTCGCGGAGGAGTTGGGGATTGACGTGACCGTGGGAGAGATTGTCGATGTGACGTTCCATCGCTACGAGGAAGCGCACAAGACTGTCCTCCTGCTCTTCTTCGAGGTGGCACGAGTCGCCAAATCGCCAGAACCGTGCGCAATCGACGTCGCGGCGTTCGAATGGGCAGGCCTAGAAGGGCTCGACCCGGCGCGGTTCCCCCCGGCTGACGTACACGTTCTGACGAAGGTGCGCGCGCGGCTCGAGTAAGCTCGTGATCGAGTCGAAGCGCATTGCCATGGAACGCCCCCACGTTCCGAATCACCGGCAGACGTTGAGGGCCACGTTTCCCATCCTGCACGTGCGGCCGGTCGGGCATTCGGCGCTCGACTGGCAAACTTGGTAGTGGCGGTTGCCGGTGCACGTGGCTTGGCACTGGGCCGTGTCGGGGTTCCCGTTGCTGCCCTGAACCACGCAACACACCTGTCCGCTGGCACAATTTGCTTTTCCCGTACAAGCGTAACTATCGCCCATCGCCGCAGTGCAAGCAGTCGGCGTGGCGCAGATTTCAGCGCCGCCCCCTCCCGTGCCTCCCCCGGGACAGCACACATCGGGAGACATGCACGATCCTGCCATCCCGCAGACGATTGCACCCATGCTCGCCGTTCCCCCGCTGCCGCTGGCCCCGCTACCACTGCCGCTTCCACCGCTGCTGCTACCCGACGCCGGGCAGAGGTTGCTGGCCAGCGAGTAGCAGCTCGAGCTCACGCAGCACCAGACGTTGCCGGTTTGCGTTGGCGTTCCACAGCTGTTCACGCAGTCCTGATTCGTTGCGCAGAACTGGCACACAC
>JALYHX010000340.1 GCA_030776305.1 Myxococcota bacterium | reverse complement strand
CGATCGTCGTGACCACGCAACCGGCGTCCCTCCTTGACGCCGCGACGGATGCGAACGTGTCCTAGGACATCGGCGCAGACATGACGCAGCCATTGCGGACCCAATCGCACGCGCCGCATCTTCGCATCCAGTCCGCTCCCGTGACGGTCTGCGAAGCGAAAACGACGCAGGTCCGTGCATTCCCACGCTGAAGTATACCGGCATGCTCGGTAGTCTGGAGGCAAGTCAAAGCCTGGCGCGGACCGCGGACGGCTCGTTGAAGATGACGAGCTCTCTCAAGTTCCCTTTGGCGTCGAATAGCCCCGCGGTCCTGTCGGTGGAGGGTACCGCCGTTCTCCACTCGTTTCGCGACCAAGGGAGCATCGTCCTTCAAGCGGGAGTTCTCGGGAACGCGTCTCTCGGGTTGCAGGACGTCGATGTGGATGTCGACCTGAACGTCGGGGCGGTCGCACTCAGCACGAATGGCAAAAGCGAGCTATTCGAGTTTCCCGTCGAGTTGGAATTTCCATTTACGATCGGTCCGTTGCCGGCTTACTTCAAACTCGGTTTGTCCATCGAGCTCAGCACCACGCTCACGACCACGTCGTCTGCTCGGTCGCACGTGCACTTTCACATCCGCGGGTCGGGGGGATTGCAGTGGAACGGCACGGCCGTCAATGGTACCGGTACCTTGGACTCCGTCGACGGGACGGCTCCGACGGTGATGGACATTAGCCCGAATCCGACAACAAACGGCCAGCACGCCGGGGGCCTGCACTCGACGTTCGCGCTGACGCACTGGACTGCGTCGACCGTAACCGAAATATCTTCGGCGACCCCGACCCGATTGTCGGTATTGGCACATCCCGGCGCATCGCAGCTCCTTGGGACGGCCCGCTTGGGCGGCTTTTGGTGCGGGCGTATGCGGGTCCGCCATGGCACGCATCATGCGCATGTACGAGGATGGCCTGGCCAACGCTCCACCCGATTTGGTTGTTCACCGCGTTCGTGACCCTTGGGCCCCTCGCTGCGTGTGGCAGCGGAGCGACCGTGCCTGCCACCCTCGATGCCGCCGGGGCGTCGGGCAACCATGGCTGTGCGCCAGGCATGATCTATTGCCCGCTTTGCGACGGGGGCTCGGTCTGCAGCGCCGCGTGTCCCGACTTCGCATGCCCTATGTCGTCCGACGCGGGCGGCGCGGAGGCCGCCACAGACGCCGGGAACGGCGACGATGCCGGGGTAGTCCAGAGGGCGAATCACGACGGCGGGAATGCTTGCCCTTCGGACAAGTCCTCCTCTTGCGTCGACTGCAGTGGCGGCCAGTACTGCGTCTCCGGAGGCTGTCCGGTCGTCACATGTCCCCCTCGAGATGCCGGAATGGACGCACTGCTGCCGCCGGGCGATGGCGCGATACGATCCGACTCGTCGACGACCGGTATCGACGGTGGCGCCGGCCCACTTTGCCCGGGTGAAAGCCCGCCTGCCGCAGGCTACCCGTTGTGCCGTTCGAACTCGGACTGCATCGTGGGGTTCTGCTCGGAGCAGCCGGTTTTCGGGTGCGGTGCTGCCCGAAGGGTGGACCACCAATGCATCAACGACGGCGATTGTTCCGACGCCGGGGCACTGATCTGTCAGGCGTACGTCGAGACCGGCGGCTGCGTGAGCGGCGACCCCAACGGAACGCGCTGCATGCAGAAATGCCAAGCCACGACCTGCCCGATCGACACTCAGTGTTCGGCTTCGGGTCACTGCCAACCAACGCCGTGCGGTCAAGGCTATACTTGCTCCGCCGGATTCGCGTGCAAACCCGGGGACCCCACCGCCGACCCGCACGGCTGCACCGTGCAGCCGTGTACTGCCGGGTTCGCGTGTGCGGGCGATCAGGAGTGCAACCCGACAGGGACGACGCCGGACGGCCATGGATGCGTCCTAAAGCCATGTTCCAACGGCTTCGCGTGCCCGATGTGGTCGCGCTGCGCTGCTGGGACGTCGGCTGACGCTCACGGATGCACGCCGACTCCCTGTTCAGCCACGGCCCGGTGCGGGACAAATGAGAGCTGTGATCCGTCCAAGCCCGGTCGCGGTTGCGTGGTGCGACAGTGCACGAGCGACCACGACTGCGATTGCGGCGCGTGCGTGCAGGGCAGTTGCCGATCGAGATTGTGGGTTTGTGTGAGCCTCCCCGCGTAGCCGGGCACGGCCATCGCACGATGCGTTCTCGGCAGCCTCTGGAGTAAAGCGACAAGGAC
>JALYHX010000339.1 GCA_030776305.1 Myxococcota bacterium | reverse complement strand
CCGAGATCCCGTGTAGTTCGACTGATCACCGCAATCCGTACACGGTCACGCCCTTGTGCCAGCCGTGAGGGCCACCGACGAAGCCTTGGGGGTGAAAGTGTCGCTCGAGGACGAACACGTACCGACGCCCCGCGATGTTCATCGCCCGTTCTGAGCCCATCGGTAGGTCCAGGAATGTTTTCGCCGCCCGGACGATCTCGGGAGTCGTCGATTTGAGCGTGACGCGCTCGCCTGACGTGTCGTCGGTGGCCCCGGGCTCGTCCACCGCTTCGGGTTGCTCGGGGGGTGTAGCCTCGTCCTTGGCGTCTTGCTGCTGCAGGTAGGTCGGTTCCGCCGTAGCCGCGCCTTCGTCGCTGACCGCCCCACGGTGGGGCGTAGCCGTCGACATCGATACCAGCCACCACGCGAACGCCATTGCAGGAACCAGCATGACCACCTCCTCCACATCACCCCTCAGCGGCTTGCTGAAGGGATGGAACATTCATAGTCAAACCGTGCCAACGGCTGGTTTAATGCGGAAGTGCAATCGTTTCGGGCCATGCGGAAACAATGCCAATGACGAATACACCATCTCGATGGGGATGTGCTGCCAATCGACATCAGGCAACCAGCATCAACCGCGTCATCCGGGTCTGCCGGCATTGCGACCTTGCGAGCTTGCGAGAGCGGTGACCAGCGCCGCGCATCGGAGGCGCTGGATTCGAGAACGACTGCAGCGAATGGGATTTGTTGGTGGATGCCTCTCCGTGCTCTGCGTGGCCGTCATCGACCGGACATCGACCTACCCACCACGAAACCCGCTACCCTGGCCGCGATGCTTCCTTTTGTGCGCTTGGCTCGCGCTCATGCGCTGGTCGCCGCCTCCGCGATGGCCCTTGCAGGCGCCGTCGCAGGGGCCGTGCGCGTCCTGCCCTGGCTGCTCGATCCGCACGTCCCACTGCATATCGTGGCACCTTTCGCGCGCGGGCTCCTCGCCGTCGCCCTCGAGGCTGCGCTGCTCGTGGGATGGCCCGTCGGCTGGGCCCTGGCGTGCTTCCGTTTGGTCGAGAGCGGCGAGGCGCTGACGCTTCAGACGCTCGGCGAGTCACCGGCGACCACGATGAAGCGCCTCGCGCCGCAGGGCGCAGCTCTGGCTTTGATGCTGGCGCTGGTTGCGCTCATTTGGGGAAGCGACGCCAACGCGCCCGGACGTGTGGCGACCGAGTTGGTAGTGGGCGCGCGTGCGTCGTGCGTGAAGGCGACCGAACCCATGACCTATGTGGTTCCATTCACCGAGCTGACTTGGCTCTGCGCGCCGGATCGTGAGCCGCGCTTGGCAGGCGTCGTGCCTGGGGCTCTGGAGGGCGTCGTCATGACGGCGAGAGGGGCTCGCATTGCAGGGGATTTCCGCGCGATCGAGCTCGACGACGCCTACGTCGCCGTTCCTCGTGAACCGCCCGTCTTGATGCATGCCGGCACCCTGTCGATGCACGGAATGGCGCCCTGGGCGCACGCGTCGACGCTTCCGCCCCTCCTCCGCGCGCTCGTGCTCGCATTGAGCGCCTGGGTCGCGGCAACCATTGCAGGGCATCGTGTTCTCACGGGGGCGGCGATCGCCCGAGTTGGGGCCATCGTCCTCGGGGCAGCGGGGCCCGTGGCGGCGCTGGCCTCGCTCCGCGCGCTCGAGCGCGCCGACTCGCGACCCGCGGCGTTCGTCCTGGTCCCAATGGTTGCGTGCGTAGCTGCGGCGGCGGCGGGAGAACTGTTGCCGCGCTTGCGCGCGCTTCGAACGGCAGGACGATGGGCCGAGCTTGCGAGGCGCAAATCGCGCTGCTAGCACAAGGGCAGAGGCTCCGAGGGAACATGGGTAGCGTTGGCCTTCCAGAGATTCTGCTCATCGCGCTCGTCGCGCTGCTGCTATTCGGCGCCGGACGAATCGCCGACATCGGCAAGGGGCTCGGGCAAGGGATCAAGAACTTCAAGCAGGGCCTGAAAGAAGCCGATGAGGTGGACGGTGACAAGAAGCCGGCCGCTCTTCCCGGCGCCGTCGTGGACGTTCCAAAGAAGTCCGACGGCGAGGCAACCGCGACGAAGCAAGCCTGATTGCTTTTGACGAATTCGTTTCTGGCTGAGGTTCTGCCTGATAGGGGTGCTCCACCGTGGCCCGACAACTTGCATCACGACTGAGCGCCGTGGCGCCCAGCGTCACTCTCGCGATGAACACTCGCGCACTGGAACTCAAAGCGCGCGGCGTCGACGTATTCGCCTTCGGCGTGGGCGAGCCTGACTTCGAACCGCCCAAGGTCGTGCTCGATGCGGCCAAGCGAGCAATCGACGAGGGGTGCTCGAAGTACACCGCCGTGACCGGCATCCCCAAGCTCAAAGAGGCGATCTGCGAGGCCACCGACAGGATGCGCGGCTGGCACCCGAAGCCGGAGAACGTCTGCGTCAGCGTGGGGGCGAAGCATGTCCTTTTCAACCTTGCCGTCGCCCTCTACGACCCCGGCGACGAGGTTGTCATCCCGAAGCCATTTTGGGTGAGCTATCCCGAGCAAGTCCGATTGGTCGGCGCCACCCCTGTTCTCGTGGACACGCGCGAGGAAGACGGATGGAAGCTATCGCCCGCGCGACTCGAAGCGGCCCTTTCGCCCAGAACCAAGGCGGTCGTCTTGTGTTCGCCGTCGAACCCTACCGGCGCCGCTTATACCGAGAAGGAAACGGCCGCTCTCGTCGACGTCATTCGAAGGCATGACTGCTGGCTCATCGTCGACGAGATCTACGCGGAGCTCATGTACGATTCACTCCAGTTCGTGTCGGCGGCGAAGCTGGCTCCGGACCTGCGCGATCGGATCGTCGTCGTGGACGGCGTCTCGAAGACCTTCGCGATGACGGGCTGGCGCATCGGCTGGGCACTCGGGCCCGCGCCGCTCGTCAAAGCGCTCGACACGGTGCAGGGACAGAGCACGACGAACGCCACGGCGGTCGCGCAGCATGCGGCCGTCGCAGCGCTGCGGTCGCCCATGGAGGATTTCGCCCGCATCCGGTCGATGTTTCAGAAACGACGCGACGCGATGGTCACCGGACTATCGTCGATCCCCGGCGTGCGTTGCCGCACCCCCGAGGGGGCCTTTTACGCCTTCGCGGATTGCCGGGGGCTCTACGGACTGGAATGGAACGCAAAGGCTCTCGCAAACGACGAGGACATCGCCTTCTGGCTGCTCGATCGAGCGCACGTCGCCGCCGTTCCTGGGGGACCCTTTGGTGCACCGGGGTACGTGCGTTTCAGCTACGCCGCGAGCGAGGAGCGAATCACGGCGGGGGTCGCGGCGATTCGCGCGGCGGTCGACGAGGCGAAGAGGATCGCGCGCTGAAGGTCACGTGCGGTCGGCTTCGAGACGGACAAGGTCGGCGACCAACGCCTGGAACTCGTCGGACGTGCCGACGCGGTAGTAACCGCGAACGTCGCCTTTCCGGTCGACGAGAACGGTCCAGTCGCCGTGGATGACATCGTAGTCATTCGCGCCGCCAGCGACCTTTGCCGCCGAGACTTTGAACCCGAGCACGACGGCCCGCGTGACGTCGTCCGCCGTCCCAGTGACGAAGGTCCACCGCGTCGAGTCCGCGCGCGCGCGCGGCATAGTCGGCAAGCACCGCCGGCGTGTCGTTCTCCGGATCGACCGAGAATGAAACGATTCGCACATCGTCCGCGTGTGAAGCGATTCGGCCCTGAAGCTCCGCCATCCGGGCTGTCAGCTTGGGACACGACGACGTGCAGCGCGTGAAGATGAAGTCCACCACATTCACGTGCCCGAGCATGGCGGCGCTCGTGAATGGGCGGGCGTGCTCGTCGATGAGCTGGAAATTCGGAATATGTCCCAAAACAGGGAGCGGCGTACGCGGGCGAAGGAAGCGCGTGATGAGCGCGAGCGCCAGCGCGAGTACGACGGCGCCCGTCCCGATCGCCCCACGACGCAGCGCCCGAGGCAGCACGGTTCGATTCGCGCTCATCCCCTGAGGGGTCGGCCGCTCGGACTCTTCTCGCAGCCGGCGCGACTCGCCGGGCGCGACGCCGGCGCTCATGGGCGCACGCGATCGGAGAGAAGCGCCACGAGAAACAGCGTGAGGTACGGGATGGAGAATGCGAAGACCTGCTTGGACCAGCGCCGAACGTCGAAGCGCGGGCCCGCTCGGAGGCCACGTAACGAGAGCGCGAGCAGGGCTGCGTCGAGCAGCGCGACGACGAAGGTGTACCGGCGGCCCGCGAGGCCGAAGGGCAAGAACAGAAACGAGGCCGCCAGAAGTAGCACGCTGAAAAGCGCGATCATTTGGCGCGCTCCCCGTTCGCCGTGTTGCACACTCACCACTTGAAGACCGGCCCGCGCGTAGTCTTCTTTGCGGAAGATCGCGATCGCGGCGAAGTGTGGAACCTGCCAAAGAAACAGGACGGCGAACAGGAGCAGCCCGCCGATCCCCACCGTTCCCGTCACCGTGGCCCACCCCAAGAGGGGCGGGATTGCGCCCGGAACCGCGCCGACAAGCAGTGCGAGGTGCGTATGACGCTTGAGCGGGGTGTACACGGCGACGTAACTGACGAGGGCCACGAGCCCGAGGAGTCCCACCGCGACGTTCACGGCGAACAGCATCGGCGTCGACACGATGGCCAGCGCCGCACCGAAGGCGAGTGCCACCTCGGGCGACATGCGGCCAGAGGGAAGCGGGCGGTTTCGCGTGCGTGTCATGAGCGCATCGACGTCGCGTTCCCACCACATGTTGAGGGCGTTCGCAGCTCCAACGATCAGCGCCGTCCCCGCGAGCGACAGGAGGAGCGTGTGCGTCGCGATCCGGCCGGGGGCGAGACAGATCCCGGCTGCACTCGTGAGC
>JALYHX010000338.1 GCA_030776305.1 Myxococcota bacterium | reverse complement strand
CCTGGGCGGAGCCCTTTTGACGGTCGACGCTGGCTCGACGTGGCGACCGCTTGGCCTTCCGATCGAACCCACGGATGTCGTTCCACTCTACGACTCCATCGCCGTGGGTGGTCCTGACGAAGCGCGCCAGATGCAGTGGTGGGAGGTACGCCCGGACGGTCAGACCAGCAGGCTCCCCTCCAGCCCGTCGTCGAGCGCGCCTCCCGATCGATTGCCCGCGCCGACCGATGCGATGGCCCGCGCATTTGGACCCCGACCGCTCGCGGCAGCCATCGAGGACGGGTGGCCGCTCGCGGATGGAACCGCGCTCGTCGCCCGGGATGGCGCGCTCGCGCGGGTACGCCTGACCGACGGGACCATCGCCGAGAGCGTCACGAATGCTTTCCCGCTCAGACCAGCGCGTTGCCATGCGCTGTCGCTCGCGCGCCCGCAGGACCCCGGCGCTCTTGGCTTCGCTTGTGGCGAACCTCGGGGGCGTACCGTCGTTTATCAATGGGACGCGCCGGGCGCGCGACTCGCCGAGCTCCGACGCTTCGAAAATCCGCGCGAAGTGCTGGGCTTCGGCAATGGTGCCCTCGCCGTACGCGGTCCATGTGCGTCGGATGCCGGGGACGCGGCCCTCGGTGCCGAGCAAGCGTGGTGCATCATGCCCCCGGGAGGTGCATGGAAAGAGATGCGCGCCGCGAGCGACGAACGTCTCATCGTTTTGTCCGACGCGCGTCTGGCTCTCGTCAGACCGCCGCGCAACGGCGACTGCACTACGGCGCGTTTGACGATCGCTCACGACGGTGCCCGCTCCGAGGTCCCCATCGCGCTTCCGGCGTTGCACCCCGACGTGGCGCACGCTCTGGGCCGTGGCATTTGGATGGACGGCTTCGAAGAGCGCCGTCCTGCCGTCGTCGGTGGTTGGGTGGACGCGGCCGGCTCCATCGTCGGGCTGGAAATAGGGGCCGACGGCGAAGCGAGGGTCGGTGAATTCATCAGGGACGCCGGCGCCCCCCTCGCCTCGGGACGATGGGCATTCGGCTGGACGGCGTCGCGAGGCGGATTTGAGACGACGGACGGCGGCATGACCTGGACGAAGGAGATTGTCGTACCGGAACCGATTGCGTCGGGACGCGCTGTCGGCGAGCGGGTATGCGGTCCCATCGGATGCATCGCTGCCGGCTGGCTTCGCGTCGGCTGGGGCGGGACCGGGCAAGTCCCCGCCCCCGAGCCTCCTCCGCGCGTGCCCCTTCCCGTCCGCGTGCCTCCTGCCCTGGATCTCGATTGCGAGGCGCGCAACACAGTCAGGCCTGAACCCGCACCGTCGAGCGTACCGGCCCGGCCCTCGCCGCGGGTCTTCGTACGATCGGGAGTCGCTCGCACGCCGGTAGGTGGCGTTTACATGGGGTCCAATTGGGGCACCACGTCCGAGTTCCCGTCGTTCGCAGGGCGGATCGGACCGACCATGCCTCCGGACGATTTTGGTCTCAGCGTCGAAGCACGCAGCGGCCTCGAGCGTGCGCTGCGCGAGATGCCTCTGGCGCGGGTGTACACGTGGGGACCGAAGTCGGGCGAGTGGGAGCGGCTCGGCCGATGGCAAGTGCGCTGGCAATGGCCCTGGGGCAGCGGCTCCGACGTGCGTTCGTCGACGGCGACCTCCGCTCCATGGGCGAGCCTCGAGGGGGCGCGGCATGCCATCGGCGCGGGGCCCGGCACGCCGACCACCTGGACCGTCGCAGAGGGCGACGACGCAGATCATGCGCTCTTGCTTGGGCGCCGTACAATGGGCGCCGCAGCCGTCGACGTCGTGCTCCTCGAAAGCGATCGCCCACCGCTCCAGGTGCGCCGGCTGGGCGGTGGCCCGTTTGCAGACGTCGAGGGAGCTGCGCGCGTGGGCGGGCGCTGGTACATCGCCACGACCCAGAGTCCGGGAGAGCTCGCGGCGTCGGTGCTTTGGTCGCTGGAAGGCGCCACGGCCCGTGAGGTCGTCCGCCTTCCTCGGGTCGGTTTCGAGTCGCGCCCGGCCCTGCGCCTGGGGAGAAGCGCGGACGGACGGACGCTTGGGTTGGTGGTGGATGGGCAGCCTGATGAGTCGCACACGGCAGCCATCCGGTGGGTGACGGCCGTCGATGTAGCGTCGAACTCCGTCGCGACGCCCGAGCTTTTGGCCCCCGCGGACCTATCCGACCGGCCGGTGTCCTTGTGCACCGGGGACGACCCCGGATGGGAAATCGATCTGCCATACCCCGGCGCAGTTCGACTACACCTGGGCGCGCGCTGGGAATCCGCAATGCAGGCACCGCTGGCGGGGATCCGCATTTCACGCGAGCGCGCGTGCGTCGAACGGGTGATCGGTTCTGTCGACGGGTACGCGACGGCCCCGCCTGGCGCACTGAGCAACGCGACGCACCCTCCCAGCGCTCATGTACCCGAAGGTGCCCGAACAATCCCCGTCACGGTGTTCTCAGCGAGGGCACGGTACGGCCTACGCTGCGCAGGGCGATAACCATCGAGACCCACAGCGTCGTGCATAGGCGAGCGTCGGTGCTTTCAAACTTGCACGTCGGGGGGATCGCCCCCCGCTTCGTACTACCGGTTTTCGAAAGACGCCCCGTGGCACGCGGCCTGCATGCGAGCTATGTGCCCGTGTGGAGTGAGGC
>JALYHX010000337.1 GCA_030776305.1 Myxococcota bacterium | reverse complement strand
CTCCATGCACGTCAAGCACCTCCGTGCGCAACCCCTGAACCCGGCCGCCGCCCGCTTTGATGAGACGCATGATGCTCGCCGGAACGCCGTCAGGGTACAGGCTGCGTACATCGCGCCCGAGCAGCTGCGCGATCGGCACGCCATAGACGCGTTCGGCCGCCGGGTTGGCGAGCAGGATCTTGCCCCGCAGGTCGGCGGAGACGATTGCGTCGACGGACGCATCGATGATGCGTTGTAGGAAATCCTTCGTCTTGTGAAGCTCGTGCTCGACCTCCCGTTCCGCGGTCACGTCGCGAAACGTACACAAGACGACGCCCTCCTCGCGCAGCACGGAGTTGAAATTCATGCTGAGGATCGCACGTTCGCCGCCTCCCTTCTGGATGCGAACGTCGACATTCTGGGGATAGCGTCCCTGGGCAAACCCGACGCGCAGCTCGTGCGCCAGCGCGACGTCCTCTTCGGCGGTCAGATCGCCCACGCGACGACCACGCAGGTCCGACTCGCTGTAGCCGGTGATCGTCCGTGCTCGGGGGTTCGAAAAGAGCAGGTGCCCATCGGCATCGATGACGACGATTCCATCGGCGGCGCTTTCGAAAAAATCGGCATAGCGTTGCAGTGTGCGAAGTCGTCGCTCGGCCTCGAATCGGGCCACCGCCACCTGCTCGGTTTGATCGCGCAAGGATTGCATCACCCGTGCATTGCGAAGCGCGATCGCCATTGCGTTCGAGATGGTCTTGCAGAGGCCGAGCTCGCGATCGCCGAACGTGAACGCGTGCCGGGCGCGAAGAAACAGCACGCCCATGGGTCGGCCCTCGTAGAGAATGGGCAAGAGGGCAAGCGAGCTGAAGACGCTCTTGTGACCCTCGTGGCGCGCAATCTCGAGTATCGGATGGGTGGCGACGTCCGGGATGAGCAGCGGCTCACGACTCGAAAGCACCTGCTGGATCTCGGGGTACTTGCTGAGGTCGATAGGCAGGTCGCGCAGATGCTCGTCGTCGCTTGCGGCCACGACGTAGCCGACGTCCCCGGCCTCGCGCACCAACACGATGCTCACGCGGTCGACCCGCGCCACCTCCGCAATGCGCTGCACGACGGTGAAGAGAATCCCGCGAAAGTCGAGGTTCGACGCCAGCGCTCGCGTCAGCTCGAGCACCACCCGCGCGTCCTGCTCCTTTCTTGCGAGGGCATCGACGACGCCTCGTAGTCGGAGCTGCCCCCGGATGCGGGCCACGAGTTCGACAGGCTTGAACGGTTTGCGAACGAAGTCGTCCGCGCCAGCGGCGAATGCCTTCGCAATCTCTTCGTCGCCCTCGAGGGCCGTGAGCACCACGACAGGAAGGTCCCTTGTCTCCGCGCGGGCTCGCAGGGTCCGCAACACCTGATAGCCATCGGGAGCCGGCATCACCAAGTCGAGGAGCACGATGGACGGATCCAGCGCGCCGATCTGCTGCAGCGCTTCCGCTCCGGAAGCGACTGCGACATGTGGCAGCTCGGCGTTGGCCAGAGCCTGAATCAAAACATGCCGACTGACGGTGTCGTCATCGACCACGAGGACAGGGCCGCCAGCCACGTACAAAAGTGTAGCTGGTGCAAGGCGGGGCGAGCAACCGGGGCCCCGCGGTTCTCCGAAGCCGCTGGCCCGGGGCACGCACGCGACTACGGCCCGAACAATCCTCCTCCCCCGGCGACGGGCGATTTTCTGCCAAGGGCTTCGTATCCCTTCCGATTGGCCACTCGCCCGCGCGGGGTGCGCCCGACGTACCCTTGCTGAATCAAGAAAGGCTCGATGACGTCCTCCAGCGTATCGCGCGGCTCGGCAAGCGCCGCCGCGAGGGCCTCTACGCCCACCGGCCCACCGTCGTAGTGATCGATGACGACGGCTAGATATCGTCGATCCATCTCGTCCAACCCCGCTTCGTCGACCTCGAGACGCTGGCAAGCCTGGCGTACGCGGTCGATGTCCACTTCACCGGTTCCGAGCACTTCTGCGAAGTCGCGAACGCGGCGCAGCAGTCGATTGGCGACGCGAGGCGTTCCCCGGGATCGGCTGGCGATTTCGTATGCAGCGTCCGGATCGACCGAGACGCCGAGTAGCTTCGCGCTACGGGTCACGATGCGCGCGAGATCCTCGGGCGGGTAAAAGTCGAGCCTTACGACGTGCCCGAATCGGGAGAAGAGCGGTGCCGTGAGCAGGCCGGTCCGCGTGGTGGCTCCGACGAGTGTGAAGGGTTGGAGTGGGATCTGCACCGCGCTCGCAAAGGCGCCCTCGCCCGTCATGATGTCGATGACCAGATCGTCCAGGGCGGGATACAGGCTTTCCTCGACGACGGGGTTCAACCGGTGGATCTCATCGACGAAGAGAATGTCGTTTTTGAGGAGCTTCGTCGTGAGCAGCGCGGCGAGCGCCCCCTTGTGCTCGACGACCGGTCCGCTTGTCGTGACGAGCTGCACACCCATTTCGTGGGCGAGGATATGAGCTAGGGTGGTCTTTCCGAGTCCGGGAGGCCCGGACAGGAGAATGTGGTCCAGCGGTTCTCCACGTCGCTTCGCCGCCTCCGCGAAGACTCGCAAATTCTCCTTGTGCTTCGTCTGTCCGACGTAGTCCGCAAATGTCCGCGGACGAAGCGTGCGGTCGAAATGCGAATCGTCTTCGAGCGTCGCCCCGTCGATCGCGCGATCGGTGGGCAAAGACGGCCGCACGGTCGCCTCTTCGTTCCGGACCGAGGGGCGCTTCGCCATCGACGATTACGCCCAAAGCTTGGCGAGATAGTCGCCGATGAGCGGCAGGGGGAGCACGTGCGCGGCCAGGCCAGCACGCACGACGGCGCCCGGCATTCCGTTCACGACGGCGGTCTCATGGGACTCTGCGATGACGATCCCACCCGCCTCGCGGATGGCGTGCGCTCCCTCCAAGCCGTCGTCGCCCATGCCGGTCAGAACCACGGCCACGCAGCGCGCTCCGAGCGCCGCGACGCTCTTGAACAGGAGATCCGCGCTCGGCACGTATCGGTCGGTCGTCGATGCCGGCCCCACGCGCAAGCGGAGCTCAGCCCCCTGCCCTCGGATGATCTCCATGCACTTGCGCCCCGGGCAAACGAAGCCGCAGGCCTGGGCGACGAGATCGCCGTCGCTCGCTTCCACCGTGTGGACTGGCCCACGCTTGTCGAGCCGTTCCGCGAAGGTCCGTGTGAACTTGTCGGGCATGTGCTGAGCGACGACGAACGCCGCCGCCGTGGTCGCAGGAAGACGTCCGAAAATGTGCATTAGGGCACTCGGCCCGCCGGTGGAGCTCGCGATCGCAACGACGGTCCTCGGGGCTCGGTACACTTTGGGGCGAGGGGGGGCCTCGTCGAATGGAACCGGGCGTCCGTCGTGTCCGAACGCGCCGCTGGTTTGGCGGCGAAGGAGGGGCCCAGGTACGAACGATGGTCTCAGCGAGCGCACGAGCGATACCTTCTGAAGGATTTCTTC
>JALYHX010000336.1 GCA_030776305.1 Myxococcota bacterium | reverse complement strand
ACCCAAACCTCCAGAACGCGGATGCCGCACCACACGGACACGGCGTGCTCCTTTGGTTCGAGGTCGATGACTTCGAAGCGGCCGTGAAGCGCGCCCGGTCGCTCCGGGCGGAAGTGGTCGCGGAGCCGCACGTCAATCCCGCGCCCAACCACCGCGAGATGTGGCTCCGCGATCCGGACGGCTACGTGGTGGTGATCGCGAGCCCGGATGGGGAGGCGGCCGGAGCATGAGCGCGCCTGTCCACGTTCGCCTCGCCATCCCCGCCGATCTCCACGTCGTCGCCCGCGAGCTCTTCGCGCTTTGGCCTGACGGCTCCCTCACGGAGCACGCGACCGAGGCCGCTGCGATCCTTGCTGGCAAGCCGCGGAGCACGATGCCGCTCGTGATCTTCGCCGCGGAGATCGAGGGCGAGATCGTCGGGTTCGTCGAAGTCGGGCTGCGCTCCCACGCGGATGGATGCGACGCGCGTACGCCGGTCGGCTTCGTCGAGGGATGGTACGTCGAGCCGGAGCACCGACGTCGCGGCGTCGGACGGGCGCTCATCCGGGCGGCCGAGGTGTGGGCGCAGGCGCAGGGCTGCCGCGAGCTGGCGTCGGACACGTGGATCGACAACGAGCCCTCGCAGCGAGCCCACGACGCTCTCGGCTTCGAAGTCGTCGACAGATGCGTAAACTACAAGAAGGTGCTGCGGTGAGAAGACAGCGCGTAGATCCTCCTGGGCGGCACCATCGGGATCGTGGGTGGACGGATCGTGGCACCGGGTCAAAGATCTAGTTGGAAAGCCGGCACACGTGGTTCAAATCCCATCCGCACCCCTGGAAGCCTTGAAAACAAGGCGCTTCGTCGATTTCTGCGACTGTTGCCGAGACCATGAGAGCGATGCGACCGCTCGACACTAGCCCTGAAGCCCACGAGTTCCAGATGGAGCTTTACCGGCGGATGACGGACGAGCAGAGGTCGGAGCTCGCCCTCGAGATGAGCGAGGACGTTCGCCGGATCGCGCGTGAAGGGATCCAGCAGCGGCACCCGGACTACTCCGGCGAGGACGTCCGGCGTGCCCTCGTCGCTCTGCTCTATGGGGCGGATGCCGCTGCGAAGGTGTGGCGGGGTTTGCCTGTGCCAGCGCCGTGAGCGGCGCCGAGAGGTTCCTCGCTCGGGTCGTCGGTGCGTTGAACGGCGCAGCCGTCCCGTACATGTTGGCGGGCTCGTTCGCCAGCTCCCACCACGGCGTCCCGCGGGCGACGCAGGACATCGACATCGTCGTGGATCCGACCTTCGATTCGCTGGACCGTTTCCTCGCCGCCATGAAAGGGGATGACGTCTACTTCGATACCGACGTCGCTCGGGAGGAGTTCAAGCGGCGCAGCCAGTTCAACATTATCGACGGCTCGACGGCTTGGAAGGTCGACGTCATCTTCCGCAAGGCTCGTCCCTTCAGCAAGGAGGAGATGTCTCGCCGCGTCCCGGCGAAGGTCCTCGGCATCGAGGTCTTCGTGGCGACGGTCGAGGACACCGTGCTCGCCAAGCTCGAGTGGGCGAAGATGGGCGGGTCCGAGAGGCAGCTCGACGACGTGCGCGCGATCCTGCGGACGAAGGGGGCGGCTCTCGACGGGGAGTACATCGAGCGGTGGCTCGACGAGCTAGCGATTCGAGAGCTGTGGACAAGGGTTTGCACGACGTAATGGCCGCGCCACGCCCAGACGCGATCGCTTCGCGCCGCTCCACCAGGCTCAGCAGCCGTTGGCATCCCTAAAGCAATCGACTCGGGTGACGGGCACCCAAGTAGCCGAGATCGACAGTCACCCGGCACAACGGAACTCACTTCCGGGTGCAATTGTACGGAGGCGCACTCTGCAAGCCGCACAAGCTCACGTTCGCTCCACCCGCGCACATTTGCGCGACACAGGGCTGGCCGTTCTTGCATTCCGCGTCCACTTCACATAGCTGCGCCGAGCCCTGCGTGGGTGTCCCGGGCGGTGAGCATGCACCGCATGCGGGGACCGTCTGGCATGTGGTCGACGCCGTGAACTGCGTCGCGGTGCCGCAGCAAACCTGGCCACCGGAGCAATCGCCTGCCCACTGGCAGTGGAACGTCGCCGTGAGAATCGGGCACGACGCGCTGTTGCCGGGAAGACACTGTCCCGTCATCGTCGGAGAAATGCAGCACGTGTTCGAGCGCAAGTCACACGGCATGGTGCCGCACAAGGGCGCGCCCCCATCGCCCGGCGCCGAGCCGGCATCGAATGTCCCCGAGCCTGGGGCGCAGCCGGCATCGACGCCGCCCTCCGTAGGAC
>JALYHX010000335.1 GCA_030776305.1 Myxococcota bacterium | reverse complement strand
CATCGAAGTCGACTGGCCTCAGGTGTAACTGCCTCTATTCCGCGCATCTCGGCGCCCGGTGGGCGCCGGTTCGATGAGGCTCGATCGGATGTCGATGCCAAGGCATCGCTGACGATCGTCCGGGCCTCCTCCAAGATGCGGCGCAAATGCTCCGCTCCACGGAAGCTCTCCGCGTAGATTTTGTAGATATTCTCAGTGCCTGACGGACGCGCCGCGAACCATCCGCTTTCGGCGGTGACCTTCAGCCCGCCGATCGGCGCACCGTTGCCCGGCGCTTTGGTGAGAATTGCTTCGATCTTTTCGCCAGCCAGTTCCGTGAGCCGGACTTGCTGCGGCGACAATCTGGACAGCAGCTCCTTCTGCTCCGGGGTGGCCGGCGCCTCGACGCGATCGTAAAGCGGCTCGCCCAGCTCGCGCGCGAGCTCGCGGTAGATCTCACTGGGATCGCGGCCCATTCGCGCGGTGATCTCGGCCGCCAGCAACGCCGGGACGATCCCGTCCTTGTCCGTCGTCCAGACGCTGCCATCCAGACGGGAGAAAGATGCTCCCGCGCTCTCTTCGCCCCCGAACCCAAGGGAGCCGTCGAGCAGGCCGTCGACGAACCACTTGAAGCCTACCGGCACCTCGTAGAGCTTGCGGCCAAGCTTCGCAGTGACGCGATCGATGAGCTGGCTGCTCACGACGGTCTTGCCGATCGCCGCTTCCGCGCGCCACTTGGGCCTGTGGTGGAAGAGGTAGGAGATCGCGACGCACAGGTAGTGATTGGGAGCAACCAGCCCCCCGCTCCTGGTGACGATCCCGTGCCGGTCGTGGTCGGTATCGCAGGCGAAGGCGATCTCGAAGGGATCCTTCAGGCTGATCAACCTCTGCATCGCATAGGGCGAGGATGGGTCCATGCGGATCTGACCGTCCCAATCCACGGTCATGAAGCGGAAGGTCGGATCGACGACGTCGCTCACCACCGTGAGATTCAATCCGTAGCGCGCGGCGATCGCTCCCCAGTAGTGGACGCCCGCTCCGCCAAGCGGATCGACTCCCATTCGGATCTTCGCAGCGCGAATGGCGTCCACGTCGATCACGTTGGCGAGGTCGGTGACGTAGGCGTCGAGATAGTCGTGCCGGTGCGTCGTGGGAGCACGGAGCGCCCTCTCGAAGGGGATCCTCTTGACCCCTCGAAGGGCGCTCTCGAGATAATCGTTCGCCCTCGCCTCGATCCACGCGGTGACGGCGGATTCCGCCGGCCCGCCGCTTGGTGGATTGTATTTGAACCCGCCGTCGTGCGGCGGATTGTGGGATGGCGTGATGACGATGCCGTCGGCGAGCGCCTCGTGGCGCCCGCGGTTGTACGTGAGAATCGCGTGGGAGACCGCAGGAGTCGGGGTGTATTCATCGCCGTGTGCGAGCATGACGTCGACGCTGTTGGCGGCGAGCACCTCGAGCGCACTGGCGAGCGCCGGCACCGAGAGGGCATGCGTGTCCATGCCGAGAAACAGCGGGCCGTCGATCCTCTGCTTCTTCCGGTAAAGGCAGATGGCCTGCGTGATGGCGAGAATGTGTTGCTCGTTGAAGGCTTTGTCGAATGCGCAGCCGCGATGTCCAGAAGTTCCGAAGGCAACGCGCTGCTCCAGGACGGAGGGGTCGGGCTCCTCCGTGTAGTAGGCCGTGACGAGTCTGGGCACGTTGACCAGCATCGACACTTCGGCCGGCTTTCCCGCGCGAGGACTTGCGTTCATGGCTCCGTCCTCGTGGCGAACGGCTTGGCCCCGCCGCCCGGGCGATCGATGAGCCGGTCTGCTTCAGCAGGCCCCCAGGTTCCGGGCTGATACTCGTGCGGCGAAGTCGTGCTGGTCAAGATTGGCGCGACGATACGCCACTCCGCCTCGACGGCGTCCTCGCGCGCGAACAAGGTTGCGTCACCCTTCATGGCGTAACCGAGGAGACGCTCGTACGCGGCCATCTCGATCCCAATACCTCGCGTGGCGAGAAGCTCGAGCTCCTGGCCAACCATGGCCTCCCGCGGCACTTTCGACCGGACACCGAGGGCGATGGCGACGTACCCGGTTCGCGGCCGGGAACGATGAAGCGAGTGAGCGTGCCGACGACGAGGCCGAACAGCAGGAACCGGAGGATATGCATGGTCACTCTCCGAGTTGTGCCCGTGTCGCGAACGGTGTTTCAGAATTGGGGCTCGTCGAGCTCGTCGGCTTCGTCTTGGAGGGGACGCCGTTGCGCCGCGAGCACCCGTCGCGCCTGCCTTTGCCAGGTCGAGGGCCGCCTCTTGATGAATATCGAACACCACGCACGTGTGGCCGCCTCCAAGGACGCGCCGAACCATATTGGACCCCATCCGTCCGAGCCCGACCATGCCCAGCTTCATGTCTTC
>JALYHX010000334.1 GCA_030776305.1 Myxococcota bacterium | reverse complement strand
CGTCCGCGCGACTCAGCGCGGCACGAACGGCGGACAAGCTCGGGGCGCGTGGCGCGACCGCGGAAAGTCGAGCCCACCGCGTGCTCGAAACCGGCGAGCTGCCCGCCGAACGTTCGTGACGCTCGCGCAGGTCGCGGGCGAGGATCCAAGTCACCGCCCCCATGGCCGCCAGCAGCGGCGATACCGCCAGGAGCGCGCCGGGCCCGCGTCCATAAACGAAGTACGAATACAGGCCGCGCGCGACGATCGACGCGAGGAAGGCCGCGGGGAAGATCGGAAGCCGGAGCCTCGAGTGTCTTGCTCGGCCGAGCGCGTAGCCCCAGAGGCACGCGAAGAACACGTGCGACGGCAACGCGATCAGCGCGCGTGCGATCCAAATGTACCCGAGCGGATGGGCGCGCAACACGAACCAGTTTTCGACGGCGGCGAAACCCAGGGCCGACGCCGCCGCGTACACGACGCCATCGTATGGCTCGTCGACGTGCTTCGTGAGCCATGCGGGCCAGGCCGCGGCGACTTTCGCGGCCTCCTGAATCGGCGCGGCGATGAAGAAGAGGAAAACCGTGGCGCTGGTCGCCGGCATGAGTGCGTCGAGACCGGTGAGTGCTGCAGCGCGGGTCGTTGCGAACAGTGCGACCACCGCCAGACTCGCACCGAGTACGAACGTCGTGACGACGAGCCATCGCGGCTCCCGCCTGGGGTCCGTGCGCTGAACAAGCACGACGAAGAGAAACACGGGCAACGCCGTCGGAAGTACCCAGCGCAGTGTCGCGAGCACGGCCGATGGTCAAAAATGGATGCCGAGGTGCGCGGTCCCGGTGATTCCGAAGCCGACGCTCGAACCCGACTCGTTGTAGAGCGTCTGATACTGAGGCGGAAGGGGCTTCCCCTGCAGCGCGGCGGGCAGCGTCGGTTTGGGGCGCTGCAAGAACAGAAATTGCGCGTCCGCGTCGACGCCGATCGAGACCACCTTCGCGAAGTAGTAGTCGATGCCTATCATCGGACCCACGTTGAATCCGTGGACGCTCACATCGGGCGGCGACGCTCCGCTCGCGATCTGGATCGAGTCCGAGTTCAGCGATCCGACGAAATTGTATCCGCCGCGCACGCCGATGTACGGGTCGATGTGCCAGATCCGCGTGTGCAATGCGGCTTCCGCGTTGAGTTCCCAGAGGCTGCCGATCGACGACAACAACAGGTCCCGCACGCGAACACCCAGCGTGATGAAGATCAGGCGCACGCCCAATCCCACGCCGAACGCCGGGCCTGCGCTCTCGGTCTTCGTCAATCCAAGGTTGGTGGCGCTGAACGATTGCATGTTCACGAATGCGCCACCGACGTCGGCGTTGATCCATACCCACTCGAGCCCCAGGCCGCTGTCGTCCGCCTCGTCCTTCGAACGGGTGGGCGGCATCACCGGCGTGCTCGGGAGCGATGATGCGTAAGGCGGAGCCGTCTGCGTATTCGGCGCGAGCGGGGGGGGAGGTTGGAGCGATTGGCCGCGCGCGACGGATGCGGTCAGCATGAGCCACGAAGAGAAGAGAAGGACCAGGGCGGGACCGCCGAGCTTGCGCGTCACGTATCCCCCTCGATAGGACCCGCGTTCTCTTCGTCGCCGTCGCTCGAGAAGCCGGGACGGGCGGGCACCCGGTAGCTCTCGTCCAGCCATTTGCCGAGATCGATCAGCTTGCAGCGCGCCGAACAGAAGGGGAAAGCCGCTTTCTCGGCACTCGGCGCAGCTGTTCGCCGGCAGATGGGGCACGGAGACATCGCGGAAAGCATAGCGTAGGAGCGCCCGCACTCGACGTCGAGAGGCGGCCTCAAGCCTTTTCGGCGAACAAGACGGCTGTTTCCGGCGCTCCTGTGATTTCGCATGCGCGATCGAGTAACTCGGCGACATCGAGTTGCTTGACCTGATCCTCGAGGCTCTTGCTCTTGATGCCATCCGTCAGCATCGTCATGCAGAACGGGCATGCGCTCGCGATCGTCTTTTCGATGGGGACGGCGCCAGGGGCCGCCGCTCCGAGCGCGTCGACGAGCTGCAACGTTCGCTTCACGTTGACGCGATCCTGATTCTGCTCCTCCATCCACATCTGCGCACCGCCCGCTCCGCAACAGAGCCCGCGCTGCTTGGTCCAATATTCGGCTTCCACGATCTCGACTCCCGGGATGCGCTTCAGGATCTCGCGCGGAGGGTCATAGATTCCGTTGTACCGCCCGAGGTAGCAAGAGTCGTGGTAGACGACGCGAGCCTCGACTGCGTTGCGCGGCACGAGCTTGCCTTCGGCGAGCAGTCCAAGCAAAAAATCAGTGTGATGGATGACGTCGACCTTCAGGCCGAAATCCGGGTATTCATTCTTGAGCGTGTTGAAGCAGTGTGGGCACGTGGTCACGACGGTTCGTGCTCCGCCCTGGGCCACGTAGCCGTTGATCGTCGCCGCCGTCCCCTCGGCCAGCGTGGCAAACAGGAACTCGTTGCCCGCGCGGCGCGCGGGATCTCCGGTGCAGTTCTCTTCCTGACCAAGAATCGCGAAGTCGACGCCGGCGGCTTTCAGGAGTCTCGCCGTCGCCCGCGCTATCTTCTTCGCGCGGCTATCGTAGCTTGCCGCGCAGCCGACCCAGAACAGCACCGGCGCCGTCGGTTTTTGGCGCAAGGTGGAAACGCCCAGTCCGTCGCTCCACTCGGAGCGGTCCACTCGAGGCAAGTTCCATGGATTGCCGTTCGATTCCATGCCCTGAAACGGCTTCGCGAGCTCGTGCGGAAATTCGCCCCGGACCATCACCAGGCTTCTTCGCATATCGATGATCTTGTCGACGTACGAAATGAGAACCGGGCATTGCTCCTCGCACGCACGGCATGACGTGCAAGCCCAAAGGACATCGGGGTGAATCACTTCGGGAACGACGTTGATCGGCGCAGGGCCCCGGTGCGGGTCGGTCGTCGATAACGCGACGAGCTCTTCCTCCCGTGCGTAGAGGTGATCGCGAAGCGCGAGCGTCAGATGTTTCGGGCTCAGGATCTTGCCCGTTCTGTGTGCCGGGCAGTTGTCGGAGCAGCGCCCGCATTCGGTGCACGTGTAGAAGTCGAGCAGTCCCTTCCACGTGAAGTGCTCGATGCGCGCGACGCCAATCGGCTGCGCGAGCGGATCGGCCGCCTCCCCAGCGGCCCCGACCCTTTCCATCAACTTTTCAGCAGTCTCCGCCATCGGGTGCAATCGCCCGGCCGGCTGTAAGTTGCGCAGGAACACGTTCGGGATCGCGGTAATGACGTGGAAGTGTTTCGAATGGGGGAGCAGATTCAAAAAGAGAAGAACGAGCGTCACGTGCGTCCAGAATCCCACGCGCGCGAGGGCCACGAGGGATCCGGGCGAGAGTGTATGAAAGAGGAACGCGAACCAGGATCCCGCCGGCCCGGGCCATCCGGACCAATTGCCTGACCACTGCTCGGTGGCGAGTGGTGCGGTTATCGTCGCCATCGCCGCGCACTGGCCGGCCGTTGCAACGTGCACGGGCACGTTACACAGCTCACTTTTTTGAGAGGCGAGAACGAGAGATGCGCCGTCGTACACCATGTCCGCGATCATCATGGTCAAGATGATCGCCAGAATGAGCAGCCCTTCGAACGAAAGCGCCATTCGCCGCGGCTTGACCGAGAGGCGATAGTAGAAAAAGACGAGCGTGCCGCCGATGACCAGCGTCGCGACGATATCCTTGACGAACTCGTACACTTGCCCGACCGGCTGATCCTGTCCGAGCACCCAAAGGTTGAACGGCGCGTAGAAACCGCGGCCCCACAGGACCATCGTGCGGAGAAGCAGCACGGCAAAGCCCGCGAAGATGAATTTGTGGGCAATGCCGGCCGGATTGTAATAATCCATTTTCTCTTGGCGCAACGCGAAGCGCCACGTGCCGCGCAGCCGCGCGCCGAGGTGATCCGTCACACTTCTCACGGGCCTGCCCACGAGCAGGAGGTGCCAGCGACGGCTCGCGGACCACGCAAACATCGCGAGGGCGGTAAACATCAGGGTGAGCATCGCCGTCGGGCCCATCGCTGTGCGTCTCCGAGGGTCTCGTTCTTATCGGCCAGTGTTGATCGCGTCAAACGCAAGCGCCGATTTGGAGAGGATGTCCCACACTCGCGATGGTGTGCTCGCGCGCCGTTCAATGGCGCGGTTGGCGACAACTTGAGCGCGCAGGGTGCGGGTTCTCCGCTAGGATGAGCGACAAACGTGGGTCAGCCGAAGACCATCGATTTCTACCGCTGCTTGCGATCGGTGCAGGACCGGTTCGTCGCCGCGACACGGCGCACCGCGCCCCCGGTGCCGCTGCTCTTTCGGAGGGCGCCGCGGACGACGGCCTGGGCGCTGCTCGCGGCGAGCGGAGTACTCATTGTCGTTGCAACGTTGGTGCTCGTTGCAGGCTGGGGCGATATCGCCAGCCCACTCGCCTTGCATCGTGGGCGCATGCTTGGCGTGGATGTCGTCTTGTTCTCGGCGGCAGCCTATTGCTTCGTGCACGCGACGGTGATGCTCCGCGCACTCGAAGCGCTGCCGTACCAAGCAGGGATTTACCTTTTCCCCGCGTCCGTCGTCGATGCAAGCGGACCTGTGTTGCGTGTGTGGCCGGTCGCCGAGTCGCAGGCGCTCGAGAAACTGCCTGAGCCCGCGCTGGCGCTCCGAATGGGCGATGGGTCCAGGGTCATCGTTCCGGCAACCAGCGCCGCTGAGGTCGAGCGCGCGGAAGCGGCGCTCACAGAGCTTGGTCCGCAGATGGTGCGCGCGGTCGCGGAAGAAGACGCCGACATGCTCGCCGAGCTCGATCCGCTGTATCAGACGCGGATCTCCAGCCCCATCTCCTCGAC